>NZ_JBSSAB010000032.1:0-37830 GCF_054058195.1 Thermostichus sp. OS-CIW-29 | reverse complement strand
AAACAGAAAGATCAACTGGTAGTAATCCGTACTGAACATATTATACATTATTTTCAGTATAGTTGAGCTTATTATTGACTAGAGTCATGCTCTCAAGCTAACAACCACGTTCTTGGGTGTGGTCACCGGGAGCAGCTCTGCACAGCGCAGCCAACCGAAGATAGGTACCTTGATGCGGTTGCCAGAAGTGCGAATACTCCCTTCCAGGTAAAAGCTGTCTCGCACTCCCTTGCGTTTGAAGCGGGGAAACTTCCCCAACCCACCCCGCCAGCGCTTAAGGGCTTGCTCCAGGTTGCGTAATGCATGCTGAGGGGCGCATTTGGAGACCTGGTAGTACCAGCGATGTTCTTTCTTCACCTCGGCCACTAGGCGCTTGTGCAGGTCAATGGCGGTGGGAAGTTTTTGCTGGTTCTCCAGGGCTTGCCGACAGACTTCTAAGCCCCAGTTATAGGCGTGGCGGGCTACCCCAGCGTGTTGGGCGGCTAGAGTTGTTTGCTTGCGGTTAAGAATGAGTTGCGTCCGAAAACCCAGTAACATGCCCGCCACACCGCAAAGCGTCCATGAGTTCCGTGAAGCTTTCGGCTTGGCGCTCACAAGCCCCCTTTAGCTTTAGGTAACTCGTGTTGACTACTGTAGGCTTTTCGGCCTGCTGTTGTCAGCCTCTGGTTTTGTCTGCTGGTTTTGCTGGGGTTGGGGGGGTGGGGACGGCCAGCAGGGATCCCCTGCCACGGGTTGGATGTGCAACTCCAGGTAGCCGGTGGCCGGATCCGGTTGACGGGAGAAGCGATACTCCGGGCTGTCGGCGAGGACAATTTCGGCGGTGGTGTAGATGAGGCAGCCGGGGCGCAGGTGTCCCCCCCAGGTTTGGCCTCGGGCATCGGCAACGGTGAGATGGAGATGGACTCCGTCAGGGCACAGGGATCCACTCAGGGCCAGGATCTCCAGGCGTTCCGACAACAGGTGATCCCCCGTTTGGTCGGCCAGGCGCAGGGTGGCTTGGCTGAGGCTGCCGACAGCGCTGAGGACAAACCCCGCTTGCAAGGGCTGCTGCCGGGCCAATCGCTCTAGTTCCTGCTTGAGATCTTGGCCGGGGAAAAGGCGCAAGGGATAAATCTTGAGGGATCCCGGCGGCATGGGCTGGGGCTCCTGGGGGCGGGAAGAGCGGATCCCAAGTCGCCAACCGGGCTTGACCACCGGGCGGGAGCGAGCGATCACCAAGCAGTCATCCGGCAGGGGGTAGCGGGCAGGGATGGTGGAGCCGGCAGCAATGGTGACATCGGATCCCACCTGCAAAGGAGCCACCAGAACCGAGTTGGCGCCTGTTTTGCTGCGATCCCCAATCTCGGTGAAGTGCTTTTGCTGGCCGTCGTAGTTGGCGATGATGGTGCCCGCCCCGATGTTGACCTGGGATCCCAGCTTGGCATCGCCCAGGTAGGCCAAGTGGGCGGCGTTGCTGTGGGATCCGATCTGGGTATTTTTGGTTTCCACAAAGTTGCCGATGCGGCAATGATCCCCAATCTGGCTGTGGGGGCGCACGTGGGCGTAGGGGCCTATCCAAACCTGGTTGCCGATGCGGCTGTGGCTGACCACCGAGTAGAGAATGTGACAGCCGGATCCAATCTCGCTGGACTCGATCCAACTGCCCGGCCCCAGGCGGGTTCCCGGCCCAATGCGGCACACCCCTCGCAGATGGGTTTGGGGCTCGATCACCACATCGGGGGCCAATTCCACCGTTTCCTCGAGGCTGCTGCTGTCGGGATCCACAAAGGTGACCCCGGCTTCCATCCAGGCTTCTTTGAGGCGATCCTGCAAAATCTGGTACGCCTGGGCCAGTTGGCGGCGGTCGTTGATGCCCACAATTTCTTGCGGATCGGCAACATCCAGAGCGATGGCTTTGCCCACCCGCTTGACGGCATCCGTTAGGTAGTACTCCTGCTGCGCGTTGTTGCGATTGAGATGGGGCAAAACCTGAGCCAGAGCCGGCCAGTGAAAACAATACACCCCACTGTTGATGCGGCGATTTTGCCGTTGGGCTGGGGTGCAGTCTCGCTCTTCCACCAGTTCCAGCACCCGCTGTTGGGCATCGCAAAATACCCGACCATAGCCATAGGGATCCGCCACCTGAGCCGAGAGCAAGGTTACCTCTGGGTTCATCTGGCGGTGGCGCTCCACCAGAGCTTGCAGGGTTTCTGCCCGCAGCAGGGGCACATCCCCGTTGATCACCAGCAGATCCCCCTGAAAACCGCCCAGGACGGGCAACAGCTGTTGAACGGCGTGTCCGGTGCCCAATTGCTGGGCCTGCTCCACAAATTCAACCGGGTACTCCCGCAGGGCTTGGCGCACCTGCTCCTGTTCATAACCCACAATCACCAGACAGCGGTGGGGTTTCAAGGTTAGCACCGTGCGCAGCAGCCGCTCGATCAAAGACAGGGATCCCAGCTTGTGCAGCACCTTGGGCAGCCGTGATCGCATCCGGGTGCCCTTGCCCGCTGCCAAGATCGCTACCGATAGCTCCCGCTCTGCCATGTTCCTTCCCCGAACTGCCCCCATCAAGTATAGGCGGCGGGATTCTGCCCAAAGGTAGTCTGAGGTTCGCTCCAAGTTCCTGAGCTCTGTGGGGCCAAAACTGAGCTAGCTTAATGGCACATCTAGCTGGTGCAGTCTATGGCCGAGAGCAGGGGCCCTGATATGCCCCCACAGGAACGTCGGCGGTTGGTCCGCGAGGTGGCCGGCTGGCTGGCGATGCTGGGGGTGCTGATCCCAGGGTTGCAGCGCTTCTATATGGGGCACCAACGCTGGGGCTGGGGCTACTTGGTGGCGGGGCTGATGGTGTTCGTTCCTTCCATCCCGCTGCAGATCCTCAGCTACGGGGTACGCGCCCTTTGTTTGCTGGAAGGGCTGTGGATCCTGACCATGAGCAATGCCGATTTCGATTTTCGATTCAACCGAGAGTTGATCGAGCTGGAATGGACCAGTGTGGAAGGGCGAGAAGCCCGGGATCCCGAACAGCAGTTGGAAAGCCAGTTGAAACAGGGCTTGATCACCCGCGCTGAATATGAGGAGCGTCGCCGGCAAATCCGCAAGATCTCCTGACCCAAGCATCAATCACCAAATCAGGCTTCTGCCCGGCTGGCCAGCCCGGTAGATAATGGTTCTGGTGTTGGTTTTCCCGGCAATAGCTCCTGCCCGAGCTGGGCTCCTTCCTCTCCCCTGTTATCTTGCACCGTCCTTTTGCCTTATGTTGCCAAGCCTTCCTCTCGCAGCTATCCCCCTGTTCTCCATCGCGGCAGCCATGCTCTTGGTCTATCTGCCCATGGGGGTGGTGGGCTATGCCCGTGCCCGCGTTGGCTACGACCTGCATGCTCCTCGGGCTATGTTTGATAGGCTACCTCCCTACGGGCAACGGGCCACCTGGGCCCACGCCAACGGGTTTGAGACCTTTGGGATGTTTGCGGCAGCAGCGTTGATCGCCTACATCACCGGCCCTCACTCGGATCCCTGGTATTTTGGCCTCAGCGGAGATGAAGGGGTAGCTGTGCTGTGTGGGGTGTTTCTGCTGGCGCGGCTGCTCTACAACTTTTTCTACATTGCCGATATTCCCATTGGGCGATCCCTCTCCTTCTTGGCGGGATCCCTGGCCACGTTGGGCCTGTTGCTGATTAGCCTGCTGCCTTTTCTCGGCACCGGCCTGGCCTAATCTGGCGAGAGAAACTCCCCCGTCATTTGTTGAGCCTGCCGGTACCCTGGCCCAACCTGCGATACTGGAAAAGGACTTCGTCCTGCTGTCGCCAACGGCGTCCTCTGGGTGCCTCTCTTTTGTCCCACGGCCCACTACGCAACGGTCAGCCATGTACACTCTGGAACTGCTCCTGAAAGGGAACCCTGCCCCCATCGTTGTCCACCAAAAAGAGGAAGAAGCGGCCAACCGGGCCTACCAAAGCATCGTCAATGCTCTGCAGAGTGGATCCCCTCAGAGTTTGGAGCTGACCTGCGACCGCACCGGCAAAAAGGTGTTCCTGCTCACCGGTGAGCTATGTGGCGTGCAAATGACTTCCAAGTCGGGCGGCGCCAGCCCCATGGGAGCCCGTCCCGGTTTTTTGGCCCAGTTGCAAAGCTGAGGACAGCTCTTTATCCCTCTGCCGCAAGGGATCCCCATGTCTGAGGTGGCCATTCGGGTGGAGAGTCTGACCTTTGCTTGGCCGGAGCGTCCGCCGGTTTTGCAGGCGTGCAGTTTTGTCATTCCCAAGGGCCAGTTGTGGATGCTCTTGGGGCCCAATGGCAGCGGCAAGTCCACTTTGTTGCAACTGTTGTCCGGATCCCTGACCCATCCCCAGCCCCTTTCGGGCCACCTGGAGATTCGCGGTCGGCTGGGCTATGTGTTTCAAAACCCGGATCACCAACTGTTCATGCCCACGGTGGGAGCCGATGTGGCCTTTGGCTTGGGAGCAGAGGCTCTGACCTTGGCGGAAATTCACCAGCGGGTGGAAACAGCCTTGGAGCAAGTCGGATTAAAGCACCTGATCCGTCGGCCCATCCACGGCCTCAGCGGCGGACAGAAGCAACGAGTGGCGGTGGCAGGGGCTTTGGCCCGGCGCAGCGAGGTGCTGCTTTTGGACGAGCCGACAGCCCTGTTGGATCCCGACAGCCAGGCGGATTTGCTGCGGTGCATCCGTCAATTGGTGGATCAAGAAGGCATCACCGCCCTTTGGGTAACCCATCGGCTGGCGGAACTGGAGTGGGCAGACGGGGCGATTTTTCTCTCGGAAGGTCAAGTGCGTCAACAGGGATCCCCAGAGCAGGTGCGGCAACGGATTGAACAACTGTTTGGAGCCTGAGGGATCCCTGCGCATCCTGATCCCAAAGAGATCGCGAAAGCGTAGCTGCACCCCCCGGGTGTCCCTGTTTAGAATAGGTAATGTATCCGGTTGATCAATTCGGTTGGCACAAGGTCATTATCCTGGACTCATTCCTCATCTGGATCGGCTGGTTTTTACCTGTTGATCCTCGGTTACACCGAATCCCTACAGGTTCTGCGTCAACCGGTTATATCAGCGGGCCACCGGCCCCATCTAGTCTAAAGGAGCTTGAGAACATGGGACTGTCTGAAGTGATCGCCAAAGAGCTGGAAAATGCTCGCAACGTCTGCTCTGAGTACGGCGAAGGGGATCCCCACTGCCGTGCGGCCTGGGATGCGGTTGAAGAAGTGCTGGCAGCTCGCAGCCACCAGCCGAGGACTCCCAGCAGCCTAGAGAAGCACTGCGCTGAAAACCCAGATGCTGTTGAATGCCGGGTCTACGATACCTGATTCTCGGGAACCCCACAGAGTGGATGCTCTCTGTCGATTCCGTAGCGATCGACAGGGTTTCCTACTGGGGATCTCCGACAAAATCCAGCGGCTTGCCGGATCCCTGCCGGTAGGCTTTGCTTTCTTGGACTGGAAGGCTTGACTAGGTGCGGTTTCAGGCGCGACGTACAGAGCGCTTTCTTTTTAGGGTCATTTTGATTCAAACCAGGACACTGCACCCGCACTTAAAACGTTAGATGCACAGGGCCAGAAGGCTTTTCCCAGTACCTCGGTCGCCTTGTCCCAACCTGAAACGACTATGAAATTGTGACCTGCATCATTGCCATCCATCAAAACCAGGACAGGGATTCATCAAACTTATGGCTTATGGGATCCCCAGTGCCGGTGGAGAGCGTTTTTCACGAAGAAAGCCTCTGAGCAGAATCAGCTCGCAGCCATTGCCCCACCCACAAGGCGAAGGCTATTCCCAGCAGCAGCAGTTGGGGGAGCAGCGTCTGCCAAGTGGGATATATGCCCAGCCAGCGCAGCTTTGGGATCCCGACCAGGGGGGTGATGGGCAGCCAGTCCGCCACCTGTAGAGCGTGCAAGCCACTGCCCAAAAACTTAAAGCCCAAATAGAAAACCAGCAGACTCAGGCCCCGGAAAAAAACTCCCAGCGGCAATTTCAGCCCCACCTGCAGCAGCAAGATCGCCACCGCCACCAACACCAGGGATCCCAGGCCGATCCCCGCCCAAAAATCTTTTGCCGAGAGGGAAGGGGCCAACCCCACATAAAACAGCACCGTTTCCGCCCCCTCGCGAAACACCGCCACAAAGGCCAGAAAAGCCAAGGAAAAAACCTGACCCGTGGCCAGTGCCGCCTGCGCCTGTTCCCGCACAAAGGTTTGCCAAGAAGCCACTGCAGCCCGGCGGTGCAACCAAAGGCTGACCGAGAACAACAAACCTGCTGCCACCAGCCCGGTGATCCCTTCCAGCACCTCTTGTCGCGTGTGGGTGAGCATCTGCTGGAAAAACAGCTTCACCAGCAGACCGAGCATCACCGCTGCCAGCAAGCCCGCGGATCCCCCTATCCACACCCAGCGCTTCTGAGCCGATTGCCCGCTCTTGCTCATAAGGGCCAGCAGTGCCACCAGCACCAAGAGAGCTTCCAGGCCCTCCCGCAGCAGAATCGAAGCAGCATCCAGGAACGTGTAGTCCGACATAGGCTCACCCAGACAGGCGGCTCAGTTTTAGCTGGAGCCAAGAGGATTTCTAGGCGGTGGCTGGGATGAACTTGAGGGCAGCAGAATTGATGCAGTAGCGCAAGCCCGTGGGCGGGGGGCCATCCCGAAACACGTGCCCCAAATGCCCGCCGCAGTTGGAGCAGTGGACTTCTGTGCGGGGCACAAACAATTTCCAGTCCGTCTTGGTACCGATCACATGGGGAGCAATCGGCTCCCAAAAGCTGGGCCAACCGGTGCCACTGTCGTACTTGGCCGCCGAGGAAAACAGCTCCTGACCACAGCCGGCACAGACATAGATACCTGGGGCCTTGTTGTCGTAGTAAGCGTTGCGGAAGGGGGGCTCAGTGCCCTCTTGGCGCAGCACATAGTATTGCTCTTCGGTGAGCAGTTGCCGCCACTCGGCGTCGGTTTTGGTGAAGGGATAAGTCTGTTGGGCCATTGCTCTTTGCTCTCCTGCTAAGCTGAGGGGTGCTGTAATCAACCCGGCCACCGCCGAGGTCAACAGCTCGCGTCGTCGCATGATGAGGTTCATCTGTTGTCGCTGTGTAAGTGGCGGGGAGGCCATCCCTACTAGGGGGATCCATCCGCCTTTGTCCGCCACCTGTGGGTTGAGACCTGCAAGCAGGTTACCCGTATCTTAACCCTTCTTTACGCTCCCTTCTGCAAAACAGGGAGATAGCCAGTATTCTATGGGTTCCATTGGCAGCTTCTATCCCCAGCTTCAGTCGCCATCCCGTTACAATGAGCGCAGGTGGGCTGCTTGTCCAACCCTAGACGAGTCATGGAGTTTTTCCTATGCTGCTGGTCGGCTCAGGTGCAAAGTTTGTACAGCAACTGGAGCAAGCTGGAGCTTTGGCCATCTATGTAACCCCAGAGGGGGGATCCGAAGGGCACTACCTGCGGCGGCTGCGCGGAGCTGGGTATGAGGTGGTCACCCTCTCCAGTAAGGGAATCGGGGACCTGGCCAGCTATTTGACGCGCATTCATGGGGTACGGCCTGCCACGCTGGGCAAATCGGAGCGGCGCACCTATTTCTTTCCCGCGTTGATCGAGCAGTATCGGGCCACCTTGCCCCCAAAAGCTAAGGGGTTGGTGTTCTGGTTTTACGAAGGGCATGTGTTCAGCCAACAGGAACTCTCCTACCTGGTGAAGCTGAGTCGGGAAGACAAGGGAGTGAAGTTTGTGGTGGAACTGGGCCGAGAACGGTCAATTCGTTGGCAACCTCTGCAGAGCGCCTGAACCTCTCTTCGGGATCCTGGAAATTTCTTTGCTACCATCTCAAGTAGATGGCCTGCGGCTCAGATCCCCATCCTGCTAGCGGTTTCTCGTGCCTGTGACCTTGCCAACCGCCTCGCTGCAACAGGGTACTTGGTTTAAGCTGATCTGCGGCGCAAGTTTCCACCACTTGCCCTCGGTTCGGGAGCTGGCTTTCCTTTACACGCTGGCCGGGGCAGATTGCATTGATGTTGCTGCCGATCCGGCCATTGTGCGGGCTGCTCAAGAAGGGATCCAACGGGCACAAGCCGAAGATCCCCAGGCGGGATCCCCTTGGTTGATGGTCAGCGTCAATGACGGCGAAGACGTGCATTTCCGCAAGGCGGTGCTGACGGCTCCCGTCTGTCCTGCCGACTGTCCTCAGCCTTGTCTGGCAGTTTGTCCCCCTCATGCTTTGACCCAGGCAGCCCTTCCTGCTCAAGTCCACATCCAGACAGAGCTGTGCTACGGCTGTGGGCGCTGTGAGCCGGTTTGCCCCCACCGGCGCATTGCCACCTTCGGCTACCAGGTCGCTTTGTCAGAAGTTTTGCCGCCTTTGGTCGAGCTGGGCATTCAAGCGGTGGAGATCCACACCTGCATTGGTCGCCAGAGGTCATTCGAGCAATTGTGGGGATCCCTGAAGCCCTGGCTACCTCAGCTCCAGGCAATCTCGATTAGCTTTAACGATGGTCCGGGCCTAGAGGCTTATTTGAGGGATCTGCTGGCCCTCATGGATCCCTTGCCGGAAGTGTTGATCTGGCAGGTGGATGGCCGGCCTATGAGTGGCGATATCGGAGCTGGCACCGGCAAAGCCACCCTGAAATTGGCCGAGAAGGTGCTGAACATGGGCCTGCCGGGCTATGTGCAATTGGCGGGAGGAACCAATGCCCAAACGGTGCCGCTGTTGGATCCCCGGTGGCCGGTGGCGGGGGTAGCCTTCGGCAGCTACGCGCGACAGTTGGTGTCAGCCTATCTGGAAGAGCCAGCCCACAGCTCATCGGAGTCAGGATGGAATCCTGGATTGGTGGCAGGGATCCCGTTGGCCAAGCAGTTGGTGCAGCAAGTGAAGCGGCGATCCGTTGCCTTTAAACAAACCCGTTTTTCCTGCGTTTAACGACGTTGCTCAGCCATGAGTTTCCCCGTACAGCCCTTCAACCCGTCGGCGGATCTGGAAAGTGCTCCACACCGCTTGCACGAACGTACCGGCTTTCCCGGCCAGGTTCAATACAGCGACGACCTGAGCAAACTTTTGGATATCCTGCCTGCTCCGATTCGCGAGCGCCTAGAACAGCATCCCCACCTGGATCGGTTGGTGGAGGTGGTGCTGGATTTGGGCCGCCGCCCCGAAGCCCGCTTCCCCGGTTTTGCCGATTATCTCTTAGAGGACGTCATCACCCGGGCTGACTTGGATCAGGTGATCAGCCGAGTTGGAGAGTTCAGCAGTGACAACCGCGCAGGCATTGCCTCTACCCTGCACCGGATCAGTGCCATTCGCAACCGCCAAGGCACGATCATCGGCCTTACCTGTCGGGTGGGTCGCTGCGTTATCGGAGTGATCAGCATGATCCGCGACTTGGTGGAACAGGGGCGCTCCATGCTGTTGCTGGGCCGACCGGGGGTGGGCAAAACCACGGCCCTGCGGGAAATTGCCCGTGTGCTGGCGGATGAGCTGGGCAAACGAGTGGTTATTATCGACACTTCCAACGAGATTGCCGGCGATGGCGATGTGCCCCACCCGGGCATTGGCCGGGCCAGACGGATGCAGGTGGCCAGCCCAGAGCTGCAGCACAAGGTGATGATTGAGGCGGTGGAGAACCACATGCCCGAAGTGGTGGTCATCGACGAGATCGGCACTGAACTGGAAGCTTTGGCCTCTCGTACCATTGCCGAGCGGGGGGTACAACTGGTGGCCACTGCCCATGGCAACCGCATCGACAACCTGATCAAAAATCCCACCCTCTCCGACTTGGTGGGCGGGATCCAATCGGTCACCCTGGGAGATGAAGAGGCGCGGCGGCGCGGCTCTCAGAAGAGTGTGTTGGAGCGCAAAGCCCCCCCCACGTTTGAGATTGCCATAGAGATGCTGGAGCGATCCCGCTGGGTCATCCACGAAGATGTGGCCGCCACTGTGGATCGTCTCTTGCGCAACCGCGAGCCGCTGACCCAAACCCGCAGTTTAGACGAACACGGCCAGGTGGTGATAGTGCGGAGCACCGCTGGCGCAAACGGGCGCCCGGCTCTATCTGGCCCCCAATGGCCCCCTGCCGGCAGCACAATCTCCGCAGCACGGGAGCGGGGAGGATGGCAACGCTCTGGACGGATGGAAGCTCTGCCTTCAGAGCCGCTTGAAAGTCGCTCGCAGCAGCAAGGAGAATCGGGTTTGCTCCTGGAGAGGCGAGAGGACTCCGTCCCGCTAACGCCAGCGGGATCCCGTCCTGCCGCTCAGGTGGTGGCCGAATCCAAAGCGGAATCCGGCTCTGACGAAGAAGAAGATTTGGACTGGGAGGGATCCGCCCTAGCCCCGACAGGACGGCAGCAGAATCCGGATGGGCCGCTGATGATCTACCCCTACGGAGTGAGCCGCTTCTACCTGGAGCAGGTGATCCAAACCCTGAAACTGTCGGCGGATGTCACCAAAGATCTAGACGAGGCAGACATTGTCTTGGCCTTGCGATCCCAGGTGCGCAGCCGTTCCAAGATCCAGCAGATGGCCCACTCCCGCCAGATCCCGATTCACACCGTTAAGGCCAATACTCTGATTGCCCTGGCTCGCGCCCTGCGCCATATTCTCAACATTGAAAGCGAAGAGGGATCCGATTCCGACCTGGAGCTGTTCATTCGCGCCAGCTCAGGCGATGAAACCGAAGCTCTGGAAGAAGCCCGCCTGGCGGTGGAGCAAATCGTCATTCCCAAGTCTCAGCCGGTGGAACTTTTGCCCCGTTCGCCTCTGATCCGCAAGCTCCAACACCAGTTGGTGGAACATTACCACCTGCGGGCCCAAAGCTTTGGCGAAGAGCCCAACCGCCGCTTGCGCATCTATCCCAACTAGCCCCACACGATAGCTCAACCGATAGTTCAGCTCCGTAGAAGCTCTACCCATTGAGCCGTCGTGGTTAGAGAGGAAGGACTCCGTCTCGCTTCTGTGAACGGGATCCTGGGTTAAGATTTGGCTACGCCAAGTGTGGTTTCCGCCGTTGCGACAGCGTTGCAGTTGTCGGCGCAGTGCCGTAGGTATAGCAGCAGGGTGCCCTAGGCATAGCATCATCCATCGCTACAGGGACAGCTAATGACTGCCACAGAGGTACGCTGGACTACTCGAGACATCGAGGCTCTGCCAGAGAATGAATGGATCCGCTACGAGATCATCGACGGAGAACTGCTGGTGACTCGCTCTCCTCATCACAAACATCAGCACATTATCGGGTGTTTGTTCTCCGCACTGCATCGGTGGTCGCTAGAAACAGGATTGGGAGAACCCTCAATCATGCCAGGGATCCTCTTTTCCGAATTTGATAATGTGTCTCCCGATGTTGTTTGGGTTAGTTATGAGCGGCTGTCCCAGATTCAAGATGAAGCAGGACATTTTCGGAGTGCCCCTGAGCTGGTGGTTGAAGTCCTATCACCTGGAAAAGTTCATGAGGATCGAGACCGCTTGGCAAAACGGAAACTCTACTCTGTGCATGGGGTGCAAGAGTACTGGATCGTCGATCGGCTGGCTCAGAGAGTAGAGGTGTATCGCAGACAACAGGCCCAGTTGGTCTTGGTAGAAACGCTGTTGGCTCAGGATGCGTTGTCTTCTCCCCTGTTGCCCGGCTTTGTCTGCACGGTTGCTGAGCTGTTTACCTCCCGACCCTAGGCTCCAGGCGTACAACAGCCGAAAGGGATCCCATCCCATCCCATCGGCCAAATCAATGAAGCAACCAAGATGCCTGCTGCTGCGTACTCTAGCCGGAAAAAGTGCGGCTTGGCCCTGGCCGAAACCGTTCTGGTGTAACAAGATGTTAAGGGCAGCATTTGCACTGGGATCCCTTCCGAAGGGGTCAGGCTTTTGCTGGCTCATGACGCACATTTTGCACACCTCCAAGGACACATGGCCATGTACAACAATCGTCGCGGTTTTCTTCGCTGGCTGGCTCTCGGTTTGGGCTCGTTGGTGGGTTGGTTACCTGGGTTTGCCCGGCGCCGTTTTGCCCTGGCCCAGGGAACTGCTTCTGGCTCCAAGGCTTCTGAGCCGGAGTTTGTGAAAGTTGCCACCCTGGCCGATCTCAAAGATGGCCCCTTCAAGGTGGAAAACGCCTTTGGGAAAAACACCGCCACCCTCTGGCTGGTCGGGGATCCGCAAAAAGAAGATTCTCTGCTGGCTTTGGATGCCGCCTGTCCCCATGCGGGGTGTGATGTGAACTGGCGGGGGGAGAACTTTGTCTGCCCCTGTCATGGCTCGGCTTTTGCTGCCGATGGCAGCCGTACCCGTGGCCCGGCCAATGCAGACCTGGCCATCTACAAGGTCAAGGTGGAGAAGGGAGAAATTTTTGTAGCCAAAGCCTCGTAAAGTTCTGGGCAGGCTGTGGGCTTTGAGGCCAGGCAAAAGGAGTCGGGTATCCGGATTGAGAAGATAATGGGCTGAGCTACCGAGGCTCTCCCTATGGCTCGTCCCCACCGCTATCTGTTCCTCTCCACCCCTGTTGGACCTCTGGGATCCGGGGCCGGTGGTGGTGTGGAGCTCAATCTTGCCAACCTGACGCGTGTCTTACTCCAGATGGGATCCCAAGTGCGGGTGTTGGCCCCTGTGGGATCCCGAATGGCGGAGTTGCCGGAGGAGGTGATCGAGCCGGTGGCGGGCCTTCCCCCGGCCTATGCGCAAACCCAGCGCCGCGATCAGCCGGTTCTGATCCACACCCCCTCTCTGCTGGCCAACCTGTGGCAGCGGGCTGCCCACCTGCAAGATCAGTTCGATCTAATCGTGAACTGGAGCTACGATTGGCTCTCGTTTTATTTGACGGATTTTTTCCGCACCCCGGTGGCCCACATTGTTAGCATGGGATCCCTCAGCGATGCCGTCGATCAGGCTCTAGAGCACATTGCCCATCGCTACCCTGGTCGGCTGGCGGTGCATTCGCGGGCGCAAGCCCAGACCTTTGCCTTTGCCCGAGCCGAGATGGCGGCAGGTCGGGATCCCTTTGTCTATCTGCCCTGCGGGGTGGATCTGCGCCTCTACGACTTTGTGCCCCAAGGGAATGGATCCCTGTGTTGGATTGGGCGCATTGCCTCCGAAAAGGGCCTGGAAGACTGTGCTGCCCTAGCCGAGAAGACGGGAAGGCCGGTGGTGATCCTAGGCCACCTGCAAGAGCCAGGCTACTGGCAGCAGATCCAAGAGCAGTACCCGCATGCCCAATTGGATTACCGAGGGTTTTTGCCCACCCCGCAAATGCAGCGGATCTTGGGGCAATGCTCAGCCTTGATCATGACCCCCAAGTGGGTGGAGGCCTTTGGCTTGGTGGCGGTGGAAGCTTTGGCCTGTGGCGTGCCGGTGATTACCTACCGCCGGGGTGGGCCCGCGGAAATTGTCAGCGATGGAGAAACCGGCTGGATCGTCGAGCCGGACAACGTGGCAGCTTTGGCAGAGGCTGTAGAGCGCCTAGATCACATCGACAGGAGCTGCTGTCGGCAACGGGCAGAAGAGCACTATTCCCTGGGCGCGATGGCAGAGCAGTTTCTGGCCTGGAGCAGGCAGATTGGCCGGGATCCCACCTGGGCAGCCCGCGAGGGAGGAGACAGGCAGTGGTACTATTAACTTACTTAATTCTGGCGAACTGTGTCAGACACGCAGCCCAACAACGGGAACGTTTTGACTTACGACGGGGAAACCATCATGACGACTGGGAAAGGATCTGTTGCGCTGGTGCGATCAGAGGTTCGTCGGCGGTCACAGGTTCTGGGAACGCAGGTGATCAGCCAGGGCAACGCAGCCCGGCTTGGGGTAGTCAGCGAAGTTTGGGCGGATCTTGAAGCCAAGCAGGTTCTGGTGCTGGGGGTGCTGGAAAAAGCCCTTGCCGGATCCCCCCGTTTGATGGAGCTGCGGCAAGTAACAGCGTTGGGTCAGGATGCAGTTCTTGTCCCCAGCGAAGAAGTTTTCGATAACTTGGATTTGGAGGGCCTGAGTCGCGTGGTTGGCAGCGAGGTGGTGACCGAAGAAGGGATCCGCCTCGGCAAAGTTAAGGATTTTGAGTTCAACTCCGTCTCCGGCATCATCACGGGCTTGGTGCTCTCCAACCTTGGCCTCACCTTTTTACCTGGCTTTATCCTCAGCACCTATCTGCTCTCCACTGACGAGATTGTCTCTGTGGGCGGGGATCGCCTCATTGTTGCCGATGGCGCTGAGACCCGCCTAACCCAACTGGCCAAGGGGATTTTGGAAACCCTGGGAATCGGCAAGCCCCCTTGGGAAGCCGGAGTTAGCCCTGCTCCTGCCCTGCCCAGTGCTGTCGAGAGTTCCGCCGTCGAGGAAGATTACGAAGAAGAATACGACGAGGAATACGAGGCCGAAGAAGAAGACGTTTACGCAGAAGAAGAGCCTGAACCTGAGCCGCAGCCTGTGCGTCCACGCCCGCCTGAGCCCGCACCCGCCCCCGAACAACCGGCTTGGGAACAGGAGTATGCCAAAGAAGAGGCCCCTCCTTCTGAGCCTGCCCCTCCTCCTTCCAGCTCCACTCCTGTGGATAGTGATCCCTGGGAGGATAAGGCCGGGGAGCCCACTTAAGTTGCCGGGCTTGTATCAACTCCCCTTTCCCCTCAGGGAAGTGGCTGGGGGTGGTCGCGTCAGCCGAGAGTACGGTCGTTCCCCCTGATGTCAGGGCTGCTTCTTGCGTCAATCCCCAGCTGTTTTCTTCCAAGGGGTGAAGGGATCCCCCATCTGTCTATCCCGGCAGGGCAGGATCGGCTTCGGCCAAGAAGCGCAAAGCCACCGACAAAAAGGTCTGCGGCGCTTCAATGTGCGGAAAAGCAGCCCCTGGCAACCGGTATATCGGCACCTCCGGGCGCAAAGCGCGATACCGCTCTGCCTGTTCTGGGCCGGTGAGACGATTTTGTTCTCCCCAGACCAGAGCCATGGGCTTGGCCACCACGCGAAAGTCGTCTTGGATGGGCAAATTGAGCCTGCCGGTGAGAAAAGAACGGGGGGCAAATTGAGCCCCCGCTTGGTGAGCTGCCCGGTAATAGTAGTCCACCACCGCCTCATCCAGGGCGTAGCTGGGGGAGAACAAGCTCTGCTCTGTAAACAAGGGTACACTCCAGGGGGCGGTGATGCCGTTGTAGAAGGCCAACCCCAGAACGGGCAGGCTGAGGAATCCATAGGCAATCTGGGCCAAAGGGATCCCGAGCGCATCGGGGATAAGGCTGTTGTCTCCCAGAGGGGCGATGAGCAACAGCTTCTGCCAATGGTGGGGTTGTAGACGGGCCGAGCGCAGCGCAAACCCTGCCGAGAGAGAGTTTGCAATGACGTGACAGGGTCGCCCGATCACCTGCTGGACAAAATCCCCGATCATCTCGGCATAGAGGCTGCCGGTGTACTCCAAATCTGGACGTTCTGAGTTGCCCCACCCCAACAAATCCAGAGCATAGACTTGATGGTGCTGCCCCAGCTCCGCCATAATGGCACGAAACTCATAGCTGGAGGAGCCTGCCCCAATGCCGTGCAACAACAACAACGGCTGGCCGGATCCCATGACCTTGTAAAACAGGCGATGACCCCGCCAGAAGTGGTGCCTTTCCTCTCCCGGCAACAGGCTCTGCAGAGGTTGAGTTTGGGAGGAGATCCAAGCGTTGAGAACGGCTAGAGCACCCAAGCCGCCGACTGTAGCCCAGAGGCTGGTCTTGAGAACTTGGCTCAGCTCCTTCATGCTCAGCAGCCCGGCTGGGGAACTTACTTTTTCTTAAGGCGGTAGGTGATGCGCCCTTTGTTGAGGTCATAGGGGCTCAGCTCCACCTTGACCCGGTCGCCGGGCAAGATCTTGATGTAGTTGCGGCGAATTTTGCCGGAGATATGAGCGAGCACGTTGAAGCCGTTGTCCAGATCCACTCGGAACATGGCGTTGGGCAGGGATTCGGTAACGACCCCCTCCATTTCAATGGCATCTTCCTTAGACAATGAACCCTCCCAAAAACGACACGACAAATAGGACGACACCCCACAGCCGCGACGACACGCGCTGTTAAGAAATGAAAATATGCTCCACCTCTTCTATCCTAACCGTTGCAGTCCTTCATCAGGGGATCCCTTAGGACTGAAAAGGCGTGCGATCGGTCAAAATTTCTGCTCCAGACTCGGTAACCAAGACCGTGTGCTCAAACTGAGCCGACCAAGAGCCATCCACCGTGACCACCGTCCACTGGTCTGGCAACACTCGGGTTGCCTCTCCCCCCGCATTCACCATCGGCTCAATGGCCACCGTCATGCCGGAGCGCAGCTTGGGATTGGGCAGATCGCGGGTGCGATAGTTGGGAAATTGCGGCTCTTCGTGCAGATTGCGCCCCACCCCGTGGCCGACATACTGCTTCACCACCGAGTAGCCCCGCCCCTCGATGTAATCTTCAATGGCACCCGAGACATCCTGAAGCCAAACGCCGTGGCGCACACAGTCGATGCCCGTCTGCAGGGCTTTGGCCGCAGTATCGATCAGATCCCGAGCTGCGTCGCTCAGGGGTTCCAGGCCGATGGTGATACAGGAATCCGCATGCCAGCCCTCGACGATGGCGCCAAAATCCACTTTGACCACATCTCCCGGCTGCACCACTTTGCGGGGACTGGGGATCCCGTGCACCACCTCATGGTTGACACTGACACAAACGCAGGCAGGAAAGCCGTAGTAGCCCTTGAAACTGGGCAAAGCATTGAGTTGGGCCACCCGTCTCTCAGCATAGGTATCGATATCTGCCGTAGTCCAGCCCGGCTCTAGGCGCTCCGCGATCTCCTGCAATACTTGGGCCACCACCCGACCGGCCCGCCGCATTTTCTCCACTTCGCGGCGAGATTTGATCTCGATGAGCTGCATGCCCCGCCGCTGGGAGGGATTTCCAGCTCCTGCTCTGATCACGCCGTCCTCCTGAAGCCTTCCAAAAGAGCCTGCAGATGTTCCTGTACGGATTCCATCGGCTGGTTGCCGTTGACCCGTTGCAAGCGCCCCTTGGCCTCATAAAAATCAATTAGGGGAGCCGTCTGCTGCCGATAGACCTCCAGACGCTTGAGAATCACCGACCGATCCGCATCATCGCTGCGCCCCTGTTCCTTGCCCCGGGCCAGCAGCCGGGCCACCACCACCTCATCCGGCACCTCCAAGTTGAGGACGTAGTCATAATCTTGGCCCAGCTCTTGCAGCAGCTCTTCCAAGGCCTCTGCCTGGGCTAAGGTGCGAGGAAATCCATCTAGGATCCAGCCCTGCTCCGGAGACTGCTGCAACTGCCCCTTCACCATTCCGATCAGCACCTCGTCGGGCACCAGCTCTCCCGCATCCATGTAAACCTTGGCCTGGCACCCCAGGGGCGTTTGGGCTTTCACCTCGGCCCGCAACAGATCGCCCGTGGAAATTTTGGGCGTGTGGTAGATGGCCGCCAGCCGCTCCGCCTGTGTACCTTTGCCCGCCCCCGGCGGCCCCAGAAAGATCAACCTCGGCACTACTGTTTGACCATCCCTTCGTAGCGTTGTGAGATGACATAAGTCTGGATCTGCTTGGAGGTCTCAATCGCCACCCCCACCAAAATCAGCAGCGAGGTCGCCCCCAAACCTTGGAAAGTGGTGATGCCGGTTGCCCGTTCCACCGTCGTCGGGATGATGGCCACCGCGCACAGGAACAAAGCCCCCAGCAGCGTCAGGCGGTTGAGGATCCCTTCGACATACTCGGCAGTGGCCTTGCCCGGGCGTACCCCTGGAATGCTGGCTCCCATCTTCTTCAAGTTCTGAGCCAGATCCACCGGGTTGATGAGCAAAGAGGCGTAGAAGTAGCTGAAAAAGAGGATCAGCACGAAATAGAAGGGAATGTAGAACCAGGAGGTGGGGGATAGGAAGTTGGCCACCTGCACCAAAGTCAGGTTTTGGGTGTACTGGGCCAAGGCCAGAGGCAGGGACATCACCGAGTAGGCAAAGATGATCGGCATCACCCCCCCTTGGTTTAGCCTCAGGGGCAGATAGCTTTTCTGCTCGCGGAACAGCTTGTTGCCCACCTGGCGCTTGGCGTAGACGATCGGGATCTTGCGGCTGCCTTCTTGGACAAAGACAATGCCGACAATGGTGACCAAAAAGATTGCCAGCAACAGCAAGATGCCACCGATGGTGCTGCTATCGGCACGGGCCAAGCTGATGGTCTGTCCAAGGGCACGGGGCAGAGTGGCAACAATGTTGACGAAGATCAACAGCGAAGGGCCACTTCCCACCCCTTTCTCCGTGATCATCTCTCCCAGCCACATCACAAACAGGGATCCCGCCGCCAGAGCCAAGGTGGTGGAGGCCATGAAGGCCAACTCATTGGTAGTACTGGCAAACTCCCGCACCCAAAAGGAAATGCCAATGCCCTGGATGATGGCCCAAACCAAGGTGACATAGCGGGTGTACTGAGAAATCTGCCGCCGCCCCTGTTCTCCCTCGTTTTTCTGCAGGTTCTCCAAGGCTGGAATGGCCGAGACCAGCAACTGCATGATAATTGAGGCATTGATGAAGGGCAGGATCCCAAGGGCGAAAATTCCCAAAGCAGAAATCCCCCCGCCGGAGAAGACATCCAGCAAGCCAAACACAGGGCTGTTGGCAGCTTCGGCAGCAAAGCGGGCCCGATCGATACTGGGAATGGGGATGTAAATGCCCAGTCTGACCAACAGCAGCAAGCCCAAGGTGAGAAACAGACGGCTGCGCAGGCCAGAGGCCATAGCCATCTGCATAAAGGTCTCTTGGGCAGAGGGGGCGGAACCTCGTGTGTCAACCATAGGGAAGAGAATCTCGCGGGAGCAAAAGGTAAGGTTAGCTATCTACCACTCTACGCTGCTGGTGGAGCAGTCGGCAAAATCAAAGCAAAATCAAAAAAGTGCAACTCAGCGCCACCCGGCAGAAGCCGGCCAGAGCAACGGGAAGAAGGGGTTTAGGATCCCAAGATTTCCACCCGACCTCCGGCTGCCTCGATCTTGGCTTTGGCTGAAGCGGTAATAGCCGCCGCCCTGATCGTCAGGGGCACGCTGACTTCCCCATCCCCCAAGATCTTCAGCGGGCCATCGTTGGTGGTGACGATCCCTCGTTCCATTAAGCTTTGCAGGCTGACCTCGCTGCCGGCAGGCAGATCCGCCAAGGCGCGCAGGTTGACCAGGGTGTATTCCAGACGCCGCGTGTAGCGGGGGAAATGCTTAAGCTTGGGCAAACGCCGGTAGAGGGGAGTCTGCCCCCCTTCAAAGCCGGGTCGTGTACCACCCCCCTTGCGGGCCTTTTGCCCCCGCATCCCCTTGCCACAGGAGGCCCCCTGCCCGGCAGAAACGCCACGACCTAGCCGCCGCCGCCGCCGCGTCGAACCTGCTTGAGGCCGAATGTCTTCCAGTCGCATGTCTACCTCTGGCTCACTTGCTCGATATACCTGTCCATCACTTGCCCAATAGGCGGCGCACATCGATGTCTCGGTCTTGGGCCACCTGCTTGAAGGTACGCATCCGCCGCAGCGCATCGATGGTGGCACGGGCATTGTTAAGGGGGTTGCTAGATCCCAGTTGCTTGGCCAAGCTGTTGCGTACACCCGCCAGCTCCAGAACGGTGCGGACTGCCCCCCCTGCAATGACGCCTGTGCCAGGAGCTGCTGGCATGACCAAGACAGTGGCACCGCCGCCTGCCCCCTGCATGGGATGGGGTACGGACAAACCTTTGGTGAGGGGCACCTCAATCAGGTGTTTTTTACCGTCCACAACTCCCTTGCGCACTGCTCCGATCACATCGTTGGCTTTGCCCACGCCAACCCCGACTTGGCCCCGCTCGTTGCCGACCACCACCACAGCGCGGAAGCTCAACTTCTTGCCGCCCTTGACCACCTTGGTGACGCGGCGAATCTGGATGACTCGCTCTTGCCACTCGGTGGGTTGCTCTTCGCGGTTTTTTTTGCTTCTGCGACGTTCCCTCTGCTCAGCCATGTGCTATGTCCTCAGTAGCTAGAACTGTAACCCTGCTTCTCGGGCAGCTTCTGCCAAAGCCTGAACGCGCCCGTGATAGAGCTTGCCCCCCCGATCGAAAACCACGCGGGAAATGCCCATCTGTAAGGCTCGTTCAGCAACTGAGCGGCCCACCAAGGCAGCCGCTTCTTGAGTGGCTGTCCCGGTTTCTTTGAATTTTTCGCGCAGCTCCGTGTCCAAGGTGGAGGCGGAGGCTAAGGTATGCTGGGCTACATCGTCGATCACCTGGGCGTAGATGTGTCGATGGGAGCGAAACACGGCCAGGCGAGGCCGCTCGGCAGTGCCAAAGACCTTGCGGCGAATGCGTCGATGACGACGTTGGGTGGTGATTTTGCGGCTGGTTTTCATAGGACTCCGTCCCGCTTTCGCAATGGGCTATTTACTTCTTCGCTTTCCCGGATTTACCCGCCTTGCGGCGAACTTGTTCCCCTAGATAACGGATCCCTTTCCCCTTGTAGGGCTCCGGAGGCCGGACCGCTCGGATGCGGGCGGCAGTATTGCCCACCAGTTCTTTATCTGTGCCTGAGACAACAATGATGTTGTTTCCCTCAACGGCAATTTGGATGCCGGGGGGAAAGGGGATCTCCACAGGGTGACTGTAGCCGACGTTCAAAACCAACTTGCTGCCTTGGATGGCAGCCCGGTAGCCCACGCCCACCAATTCCAGCCGCCGCTCAAATCCCTTGGACACTCCGTCTACCATGTTGGCGACCAAGGTGCGGCAGAGGCCGTGCAGTTGGCGGGCAGGACGAGAATCGTTGAGACGGCTGACCGTGAGCATCTGAGCGTTTTGCTGGACTGTGATCAAGGGCGGCAAACTGCGGGACAGTTGACCTTTCGGGCCTTTCACTGCAATGTGTTGGCCGTCGATCTGGATCTCCACCTTGGCAGGAAGGGCGATGGGGCGTCTACCGATACGGGACATGGGAAAAACTCCTGACCAGAGAAAACTTAAGGTCTAGTAGACAAGACAGAGGACTTCACCACCAATGCCCTGCTTACGAGCCTCCCGGTCGGTCATGATGCCGTTGGAGGTGGAGATGATGGCGATCCCAATTCCTCCCAGCACTCGGGGCAGCTCTTTGTGGTTGCGGTAAACCCGCAGGCCGGGTCGGCTCACCCGCTTTAAGCCATTGATGATGGGCCTGCAGTTGCGGCCTTTGCCCTTGTACTTCAATCGCAACACCACTCGGGCTTGGATCCCTTCTCCCTCCTCCTTCCATTCGCTGACGAACCCTTCCTCATGAAGAACGCGAGCGATGCTGCGGGTCATGCGGGTGGCCGGAACTGCCACCGACTCGTGCCGAGCCATGGTGGCATTGCGAATGCGGGTGAGCATATCGGCGATCGTGTCGTTGGTGTGGGCCATCAGTGCTCCTCGGAAGATCAATCAAGGAAACTCAGGGTGGGCAAAGCTAAGAGGCAAAGGGCATGCCAAAGGCTTTGAGCAGGGCACGGCCCTCTTCGTCGGTTTTAGCAGTGGTCACAATGGAGATATCCATACCTCGCAACTGATCCACAGAGTCATAGTTGATTTCGGGAAAAATCAGTTGTTCACGGATGCCGAGGGTGTAGTTGCCTCGTCCATCAAAGGCCTTGGGGCTGACACCGCGGAAGTCACGGATACGGGGCAGAGCAACATTGATCAAGCGATCCAAAAACGCATACATGCGCTCCCGTCGCAGGGTCACCATCAGGCCGACAGGCATGCCCTTGCGAATCTTGAAGCTGGCAATTGCCTTCTTGGCGCGGGTGATCACCGGACGCTGGCCAGTGATGGCGCTGATCTCGGCAATGGAGGATTCCAGAGCCTTGGCATTTTGGGAAGCTTCCCCCAAGCCGCGGTTGATGACGATCTTCTCCAGGCGGGGCACCTGGTGGATGTTGGTGTAGCCCAACTCCTTTTGCAGCTTGGGGACGATGACGGTGTTGTAGAGGATTTGCAGACGTTGGGGCATGGTGGCTTCTCCTTGCGGCTCTGGGCTGGGTCAGAGCCAAACCAATGATGGAAAAAAGAATGTAATGCCTAGTCGAGAATCTCACCCGTTTTCTTAAGGACGCGAACCTTGCGACCATCGGCGGTGATTTGATAGCCGATACGGCTGGCCACCTCCTGCTTCTTGGAATAGGCCATCACTTTGCAGACGGGAATGGGAGCTTCCTTGGTCTCAATTCGGCCACTTTCCCCTTCTCGCTGGGGTTTACGGTGGTAGGTAACAATGTTAACCCCTTCCACCAAAACCATGTTGCGCTCGGGAAAAACGCGCAGCACCTCGCCGATTTTGCCTTTGTCATCGCCGGAGATCACCTGCACGGTATCCCCTTGCTTGATACGCATTTTGTAGCGCAGGCTGTTGCGGTGCTTGCGAATGCCCGGTCGCCGAACTAAGCGCCGAATTTGGCTGGGTTTGAGGGGGCGAACCATCAGAGTACCTCCGGGGCAAGGGAGATGATCTTGGTGAAGTTTTTCTCCCGCAGCTCACGGGCTACAGGGCCGAAAACGCGAGTTCCACGGGGGTTGCCGTCGTTGTTGATGATCACGGCGGCGTTGTCGTCGAAGCGGATGCACATGCCGTCGGGGCGACGTACTGTGTCGACAGTGCGGATAACAACGGCCTTGACAACATCGGATTTTTTGACGGGCATGTTGGGCAGGGCATCCTTGACGACACCAATGATCACATCGCCCAAGCTGGCGTAGCGACGGCCACTGCTGCCCAGCACGCGAATGCACATCATTTTGCGGGCGCCTGTGTTGTCGGCCACCGTCAGCATAGTTTGCTGCTGAATCATAGTTTCTTCACCTCCCTCAGGATTTCGGCAACTTGCCAACGCTTGGTGCGGCTAAGGGGACGGGTTTCCGTGATGCGCACCAGATCCCCTTCTTGACAGCGGTTTTCCTCGTCGTGGGCCTTAAACTTCTTGGTCTTGACGACGATCTTGCCGTACTTCGGGTGAGCAACTCGATTTTCCACAGCAACAACCACCGTTTTTTGCATCTTGTTGCTGACAACAATGCCAATCTTCTCCCGAACAGCCATTACTCCTCCTTGGTTGGGCGTTTGCCCCGCTTACGCTCTCCCTCCACGGTTAGTAGTTGCGCCAGCTTGTGTTTGCGCAGCCGGATGAGATGGGGCTGGTTCAACTGCCGCGTGGCCTGCTGCAAACGCAGCTCAAACAGCTCTTTCTTGACGGCGTAGATTTCGTTGCTCAGCTCTTCGTCCGATAAAGCACGGGCATCAGCAATTTTGGGCATGGGCATGGCTGAACTCTCCTCATACACTGCTGGTGGCCACCTCTGAAGCCGTTGCCTGGGCGGGCTCTGGCTTTTCAAAGTCGGCTTTGGTTACAAACTTGACCTTAATGGGCAGCTTCTGGGCGGCAAGGCGCATGGCCTCGCGGGCGATGGGCTCTGCCACTCCCCCCATTTCGAAGAGGATACGGCCCGGCTTGACGACACAAACCCAGTACTCAGGGTTGCCTTTGCCGGATCCCATGCGGGTTTCCGCGGCTCGCTGAGTAACGGGCTTGTCGGGAAAGATGCGAATCCAGATTTGGCCACCCCGCCGAACATAGCGGGTCATGGCTCGACGGCTGGCCTCGATCTGTCGAGCTGTAATCCAGGCGGGTTCTAGGGCCACAAGGCCGTATTCCCCAAAGTTGATGCGGTTGCCACGGGTCGCTTTGCCTTTCATGCGCCCGCGCTGTTGCTTGCGGTACTTGGTGCGTTTGGGGCTTAACATGGCCGTTCCTTAAGTCAACTGCGATAGGGATCCCTGGACGTTCCGGTGTTGGCCCTCAGGCCTCCTGAGCCGAGCGATCTTCAAAGGTGGGCCGCCGCCGCTGCTGCCGACGTTTGGGCTGTTGCAGGGGAAACTTCTGTTCGTGGCGTTCCTGCCCGGGCAGAACTTCCCCTTTGAAGACCCAGACCTTGACCCCGATGATGCCGAAAGTGGTGTGGGCGAGGTGCTCGGCGTAGTCGATGTCGGCCCGCAAAGTATGCAAAGGGATCCGCCCCTCCCGCGTCCATTCGGTGCGGGCAATCTCGGCCCCGTTCAGACGCCCGGCAATTTGGATTTTGATCCCTTGTACACCTGCCCGCTGGGCCCGTTGGATCACCTGGCGCACGATGCGGCGAAAGGCAATCCGCCGTTCCAACTGTTGGGCAATGTTTTCCGCCAACAAGGTCGCCTCGGCATCGGCACGGGTGACCTCTACTACATTGATGCGAATGGTTCGCTCGCCACCACCTCGTGAACCAGGGCTTTGTCCCGCTAGCGCGGACAGCTCTTTCTGTAGACCTTGGCGCAAAGTCTCTAGGCTGGATCCGCCCCGACCCACAACTACCCCAGGGCGAGCAGCCCGGATCTCCAGGTCAATTTGATCCGCTTTGCGCTCGATTTGGATATCGGCCAAACCAGCACTGCTCAGTTGCTTGGTCAGGTAGGTGCGAATCTGGTCGTCCTCCTGTAACAAGGCTGGGTAGCGGGCTGGATCGGCAAACCAGCGGCTGCGATGCTCCTTAATCACGCCGAGGCGGAAACCGGTGGGGTGGATCTTCTGTCCCATGGTGGTGTCGGTTGAAGGGTAAAGGGCTAGGAATACAGGAGGTTAAGAGGCCGTCGCCGCTTCAGCTTCCTCTATGGGCCGGACGGCGATGGTGATGTGACAGGTGCGCTTGCGAATGGGGTAGGCCCGCCCTTGGGCGCGGGGGCGAAACCGTTTCAGGACGGGCCCCTGATCAGCATAGGCCTGGCTGATCACCAGATCCCGGGGATCCAGGCCGTTGTTGTGCTCTGCGTTGGCCACCGCTGAGCGCAGCACCTTACGAACCGGCTCACAGGCAGCGTAGGGCATGAACTCCAGCAGGATGAGGGCATCGGCATAGGTGCGCCCGCGGATCTGATCCAGCACCCGCCGCACTTTGAAGGGGGACATGCGGATGTAGCGGGCTACCGCTTTAACCTCAGGGGATGAATCAGCCATGGCGCTCTCCCTCCTGCTCAATACTGTCCTACTCGTTGTTTATCTCAACGGCGGGCGGCTTTTTTGTCGCTACCCGCGTGGCCACGGAAGGTACGGGTGGGGACAAATTCCCCCAGCTTGTGACCCACCATCTGGTCAGTGATGTAGATGGGCACATGTTGCTTGCCGTTGTGAACAGCGATGGTGTGACCGATCATGACCGGCAAGATGGTGCTGGCCCGCGACCAGGTCTTGATCATGTGCTTCTCGTTGCGCTCGTTCATCTTCTCCACCTTGAGAAGCAGCTTGGCATCCACAAAGGGGCCTTTTTTCAGCGAACGTCCCATAAGAACCTCAACCGTTTGACAAGCAATTCACTGTCGAAAAAGCTTCGGGGAGCGAATGGCCAGCGGCTACTGAGCAGCCCTTCCGCCCTTGTCCCGGCG
The DNA here is from genome assembly GCF_054058195.1 of Thermostichus sp. OS-CIW-29. Taxonomy (NCBI): domain Bacteria; kingdom Bacillati; phylum Cyanobacteriota; class Cyanophyceae; order Thermostichales; family Thermostichaceae; genus Thermostichus; species Thermostichus sp. OS-CIW-29. The sequence continues at coordinate 12,454 of NZ_JBSSAB010000032.1, read as the reverse complement.
GCCTCCGCGACGGCGACCGCGCACGATGAATTTGTTGCTGGGCTTGTTGCGTTTGCGGGTTTTGTATCCCAGGGTGGGCTTACCCCAAGGGGTGACGGGGGTACTGCGGCCTATGGGGGCTCGCCCTTCCCCGCCACCATGGGGATGATCCACAGGGTTCATCACCGAGCCACGCACCTTAGGACGGCGCCCCAACCAACGACTGCGACCCGCCTTGCCCAGGCTGATGTTGTTGTGGTCAACATTGCCCAGTTGGCCGATGGTGGCGTAGCACTCGCCGCGGATCATGCGAACCTCACCAGAGGGCAGCTTGAGGGAGACATATTTGCCTTCTCTGGCCACCACTTGAGCGCCAGCCCCGGCAGCGCGAACCATCTGTCCGCCGCGACCGGGATACAGCTCCACATTGTGAACCACCGTTCCCAAGGGGATCCGCTCCAGGGGCATGGCATTGCCGATCTCAAAGGGGGCCTCTGGCCCGGCCATGATGGTGGCTCCCACCTGTAGGTTGCGGGGAGCGAGGATGTAGCGTTTCTCGCCGTCTTCGTATTCCACCAGGCAGATGTGGGCGCTACGGTTGGGATCGTACTCCACAGTTTTGACGGTCGCCGGGATCCCGCGCTTGTCGCGACGGAAGTCGATGATGCGGTAAAGCCGCTTGTGGCCACCACCGCGGTGCCGGCAGGTGATGACGCCACGGTTGTTGCGCCCTTTCTTGCGGTGAATAAATTGCAGCAGCGACTTCTCTGGTCTGGGCCGCTTGCCGTTCTCGTCACGGGACAGCTCCTCGAAGTCAGAGACCGTCATGTGACGGGTGCTGGGGGTGTAGGGTCGGAGAGTACGAATGCCCATGGCTCAGGTAGGGGTGGGGGACGGGACAACAACAGCTCAAAAGGGGCGTTCAGGTGTCCGGGAAGAGGGTGATGGAATCTCCCTCCGCCAAGGTCACGATGGCTCGCTTGGGACGGGTGCGGTAGCCCACAAAGCGGCCCACCCGCCGTTGCTTGCGCGGGAGCTTCAGGGTGTTGACGGAAGTAACTCGCACGCGGAACATTTCTTCGACGGCAGCTCGGATGAGCGGCTTGGTGGCGGTGGGCAGCACTTCAAAGACATATTTGCGCTGCTCCATCAAGGCGGTTGCCTTTTCGGTGATGACGGGGCGCAACAGGACGTCGGCCAGGATCCGCTTGCTCTCAGTCATCGCTTTCCTCCTCTGCTGGGGCTGCTTCGGCCTCTTCTACCGTTGACGGCTCTGCTCCTTGAGCCAGTTCTTCTGCTGGATCTTGGGGCTCTTCGGTTTGCTCTTCTGGCCCCTGCGGATCTGCTGGACGTCCTTGGAGGGCAGCTTGGTTTTCCTGGGCCTCAGGTTGGGCTGGGGTTTGCTCTGCTTCCTCGTGTTCGCTTTCTGGAACGGCCTGATCTTCCGGCCCATCTCCGGGCAGGGCCTGATCTTCGGCTATGTCGGCCTGAGGTGCATCCTCAGAGGGAGTCTCCAGAACTGCCGGCGCAGCGTCGGATCCCCAACGGGCCTTGAGCTGCTCTAGGGCAGAAACGGTGATCAGCACCCAATCGACGTTGAGCAGATCGAAAACGTTGATCTGATCCAGGCCGATCAGCTTAACGCGGGCGATGTTGCGCACGGCCCGCTCCACGGCTTCCGAGCGTTCGGCAACGATGAGCAGAGCCGATTGATCTTCCATCACCCCCCAGCGCAGCAAAGCCTGGGCCACAGCACGGGTCTTGGGCGGGTTGAGCTGCTCCTGGAAATCCTCCACGATGATCAGGTCTTCCACCCGACTTTGCAGAGCGGTGCGCAGGGCCAGTTGCCGTTCTTTGCGGTTCATGGCCAGGTTGTATTCCCGCTTGCGGGGGCCGAAGATCACCCCCCCTTTGCGCCAAAGTGGGGAGCGGATGGAGCCGGCACGAGCCCGACCGGTGCCTTTCTGCTTCCAAGGCTTGCGACCGCCGCCGCGCACCTCAGCTCGGGTCTTGGTGTGGGCGTTGCCCTGACGAGCATTGGTCATCTGCCGGCGAAGTGCCAGATAGAGAATGTGGGCGGCTGTTTCGGGACGAGCAACTTTGAGGCTCAGCTCCGCGCTGCCCACCGTTTCCCCTTGCCAATTTTTCACCACACAACTTGCCATGGTTCCCTCGTCTTTGCGGATGCGGGTCAGCCTTTGCCAGGGATCCCTCCCCTAACGCTTGTTGCCCACCTGCTTGGCAGGGGTGATCTCCAGCAGCCCTCCTTCTACGCCGGGCACGCAGCCCTTAATCACCAACAGATCCCGCTCTGGATCCACCTGCACCAACTGCAATTTGCGGGTGGTGACTCGGCCACCTCCCAACCGCCCCGCCATGCGCATCCCCGGAAACACGCGGCCTGGGGTTGTACCGGCGCCAATGGAGCCCGGTCGGCGGTGGTTTTTGGAGCCGTGGGACATGGGGCCACGACCAAAGTGGTGGCGCTTTTGATAGCCGGCAAACCCTCGCCCGATGGAGGTACCGGCCACATCCACCAATTGGCCAGGGGAGAACATCTCGACGGTAATTTTCTGCCCCAACTGGTAGGCTTCTGGCTGGTCAACCCGGAACTCCCGCAGGTGGCGCAGCAGCTCTGTCACCCCCGCTTTGGTGAGGTGGCCCCGCTGCGCCCGCGTGAGATGCTTTTCGGCAGTGGGCAAGTAGCCCAACTGAATGGCGTTGTAGCCATCTGTGGCTTGGGTTTTGATCTGGGTCACGGTGCAAGGCCCCGCCTGCACGACAGTGACCGGAATGGCCAGCCCTTCTGGAGAGAAGATCTGGGTCATGCCGACTTTTCTTCCGAGGATGCCAAGTGCCACAAGAACCTCCAATCGAGCCTGCACGACTCGTTTTCATCAACTGAGAGCCGGCTCACTCCGACAATCGGCTAGCCGTTCGCGAAGCGGGCCGTAGGCCAATGGCTCAGTTAGCCGGATGGATAGGCATACAGCAACAGCGTGGCAGCAGAAAGCTCAGAACAAGGCTGAGTCTGCCGGCTGAGGCGAAAGAGCAAGGTAGGGATCCCCCGAGGCCAAGTTCAGCGCCGGCAACGCTGAGCCTTTTGCTTAGTTCACCCCCAAAGCTGCACGCCAAACTGCTTTTTTTGAGAGCTGCTCAGACTTACCTGCTAAAGAGGCAGTATCTGGGGTAGCAGCGCACCAGGTCGCCAAAGCGGATGGACTCAGTTGGCAACGAAAAACAATCATAATGAAGCGAAGGCCCGTTTGTCCAGACTTTTGCCGAGAAAATGGGTTGGTTGGGGAGGCCAGCAATGGCGAGAGCAGCTCAGGCGGAAGAAAAGAGCCATTGGCGGGGGAAGCCATCTCCCTTCAAAAGTGTAATGGGCTGGGCAGGCAGTGGGCTGACCCAGGCTTGTGTGGATCACTATCGAAGTTTGTTGCAGGCGGGATCCGATCCGGGCCGGGTCTTGTTTTTGGTGCGGAGTCAACGGCAAGCGGATGAGGTGTTGCAGCGCTTGCAGCAGTCCAGTTCGGGCTTGGTGGGGCCGTGGCGGATCGAGACGTTCTTGCAGCGGGTTGGGCGCTCTCTGGCCGATCATTGGCCACAGGTGTGTGAGCGTGTCCCCCAGTTGCCACGCTCGTTGGAGCCGATCCCCTTGGCCAAAGATCTCACTCAATTTCTCTGCGAACGAGCCTGCGCTTTGTGCCCTCGGCATGGGGAAGCCTTTGCCGGGGTCGGGCTCAAGGAGTTCCAGATCTGGGATCAGATCAGCAGTGCTGCTTACATTGCGGGGGCTTCGGGTTTGTCGGCAGAAGTGGTGGGATCCCGGCTGGCCCGGGCTTGGCCCGAGGAGGCAGATCCGCGGCGGGCAGAGGCTTTGCAGGCAATGGGCTGCTGTGTGGGGCGGCTGTGGGAGGCAGCGCTTCGGTTGGGATCCTTGGATTTTGGCCTGCAAATTCGGCTGTTTGGCGAGCACATCCTGCCGCTGGCGGAGTTTTGGCAAGAGTGGGATCACCTGATTGTGGATCAGGCGGAAGACAGTTGCGGGGTGGCGCTGGAGTTTTACCGGCAGGGGCAAGCCTATTTGCAAAGCCAATTTTTCAGCTACACCCTCGGCGGCGGGGTCTCTTTGACCGGGATCCCAGAGGCAGTAGCTGACTTCTTGATGGCAAAAACGCAGGTTCGGTTTCTGGAGGGGAGCCATCGCGCTTCAGCAGGCATGATCCGCTTAGGGGTGCAGATTGCGCGGGTGTTGGATCCCCAGTTTTCTCATCCGCTGCCCGAGCCGCAGGGGGGAGGACTGCCGCTGGTGCAAACGCTGGAGGAAGAGACCCAGTTTGCGGCAGTGGAGGTGATGGTTGCTCAAATTCGCCGGCTTTTGGGGGCCGGGATCCCGGCCCATCGCATCGCTGTTTTGCTGCCCCGTATGGATGCGGGGGTGAGCCTGAGCTTGCAGGAGCAGTTGTCGGAAGTGCCGGTTTTGCCGATTGCCCCCTTCCCGGCGTTGATCCGCTATCCTTTGGTGCGGGCGGTGCTGACGGCAGCAGAATTGGCTCACCCTGAGTGGGGCGCTTTTCCTACTTTGCCGGCTTGGCGGCTGATGTTGAGCTGGGTGCTGGGGCTGGATCCCATCCGGGCAGCTCTGTTGGCCGAAGATACCTGGGATCCGGTGGGGCGTTCTCTGCGTCCCCGAACGGCAGTACGGCAGCCAGAGCGAGTAGGGTTTGCCAACCTGGAGCGCTACCAGCGACTGTTCGATTGGCTGCGCGGCTATCATCCCGGCCCTTCATTGGCCGCTTTCTTCCAGCAGTTTTTTGCCGATCACTTAGCCCCGGCGATTGCTTCCCCTCAGGATCAAGAGCTGCTGCGCGTGTTGATGGAAGCGGCACGGCGGTTTCGCCAGGCCTTCCCCGCCGAAGGGGATCCCGCCTTTTTGGCCATGATCCGCTCGGGACAGACCCCCAGCAGCAGCCGCTTCGAGCCCGACTATTCCCGTTACTTGGTAGTTGCAACTCCGGGGGCCTACATCACTCGGGGTTTGGAGGCGGATTACCAATTTTGGTTTGATATCACCAACCCCAGCTGGTCCCGCTCCCTCTGGCATGTGCTCTACAACAGCCGTGTGCTGACGCCGGAATGGGACGGGGAGGTTTTCGATGCGGCGCGGGATTTACAGGCGCGTCAACAGATTTTGGCCCGCACGCTGCTGAACCTCTGTTGCCGCACTCAGAAGGGGCTGTGGCTGGTGCGCTCCAATTTTAATTATCGCGGCGAGGAGAACACCAGTATTCTGGACTACCTGATTTTGAAGGGGTTGAAGGCCATGGCAACCGCCGGCTAAGGGAGAGCCTATCCTGAAAGGGTGCTGGCAACTCAGGCCTCCAAGAAATCGGGGGATGCACTGCAGGAATGGTCAAAGGCAAGGGTTTTAGAAGAGCGGCGCAGCCGCCCCTCTTATTGTGGGGGTAGGAGTCGGCGGCAAAGTGTCTTAATCTTGTTTGAAACAACGATAAAGCAATACAGCAGAGCCTTTCCAAGAAATGGCTGGCCGGGATCCCTCTCAGGCAGGGGTAAGACTGATGACCTTGGGTGGCGCAGAGGGCCGGCGTCTCAAGCCGGCTGGAAACGGCTGTGGGCATTCCCTCTGTCTTCCAACACAGTCGAGTATCGACTAGAGTGGGGGCGCCTGCTTTGATTTGGATTGGGTTTTATGAATCCAGCTACCCCTCCTGCTGCGCCCTCGTCCCGCCGCTTTCCCCTTCGTCCCGTAGCAATGGTGGCCCTCACTGCCGGCTTCTTGGCGGGGTTAGGAGCGGGGGGCTATGCCTTACTGCAGCGGCTACGGCTGCAGATGCACCGGGATCTGATCTTCTATCGGTACACCGTCTTTTCTGAGTTTGGCTATGGAGGCTCGCCAGCGTTCGATCCCGGCCAAAGTGATCGCTGGTTTCCTCTTACCTATCCGGTGTTGGCCCGCTGGGGGGGATCCGCCGACCCGAGCCGCCGCAGCTACGCCTTCTACACCTTGCAAAGCCATGGCCTGCCCTACAGCCGTTGGTGGTTGGAGGATCGGCTGCGGCAAAATTCGGCTCAGTTTTTCGCCCCAGCAGCTTTGTTCGGGGGCTATGACTACTCAAGCGGGCAGGAGATTGCGCCTCAATACGAGCTGTTTGGGCTGGATCGGCCAGAGTCGGTGCAGCGCCTCACCGAGCTGGCCTTGGCCGGGATCCAAGCCGATAGCCCCGAGTGGAGTTTTAATCTCAACTGGCTCAACAGCTTGCTGACCCAAGAAGAATTTCCCTTGCGAGATCAGGTCTACAGAGCGCTGCTCCCCGCCTTGGAAAGCAGCTCTCCGCAGCGGGCAAAGAAACTCTTGAGCGCCTTGCCCTACGAGGAGGAAAGGATCCCCTCTTGGGCGCTGTCGCAGGTGCAGGCGGTGCGGCAGCGGGTTGCGGGGAATGTTTCTCCATACACTGATGTTTATGGGCGTGCCGGCCAAGTGTTGATCCTAGAACAGCCGACGGTGCAAACGGTGCGCCCTTTGTACGAAGATTTACCGCCCCCATCCCGACACTTTTTTCTGCTGCAGATAGCGGATCCAGAAACTCTCCCCCCTGCCGCTCAGGTGTTGCTGCGCAGCGTGGTGGGCGATGATGCTGACCCGCAGCGGTTTTTGGCGGCGGCTCTTCTCTACTTAAAAGGGGATCCCAGCGGGGAGCCGCTGCTGCAGAAGGCTCTCAACGAGGACTTTGCCTCTCTTCACGGCATCGACGACCACCTGGTTTTGCTGCAGTTGGCAGAAGCTTTTCCCAATTCCCGCTTTACGCAAGCTTGCCGGGAATACGCCCGCATTCGGGGGGGCAGCTATTTTGGCCATTCCCTCTACAACCCCGAGACCGGCGAACCGATCCCGCGGCCTTTCCCCCCGGCAGAGGAAGAGACCCTTTGGCGGACTTGGCTGACCGTCTACCCGAATCATCCCGGTGCCGACGATGCCCTCTTCTGGCTGACACGCACCTTGGAGTGGCAGGGCAAAAGGGAAGAAGCACTGGTCCTTTTGGCCAATTGGCTGGCGGATCCCTTCGGCGATGGAGACATGCGCTACGTCTTGCGCCGCCGCCTGCTTTTGCTCTTAGACAGCGGTGCAACCCCCAGCGAGTTGCAAGCTTTTCTCGACCGCCACGGCGAGCATCCTCTGGCCGCCGCCGTCCGCTATGCTCTGGCGGTTCGCTTCGCCCGCGAACACCGCTACGACCTAGCCCTGCAGCTGACGGAAAATCTGGCTTTGGATGCTGTGTTGGATCGCTACCCCTTGCTGGATGGCGGCTACTGGCTGGACGACTGGGATCCCGTGCCCGCCAGCCGCACCCCTCTGCAACCGAAAATCCAGGCCCAACGAGAACGCTGGCGCCAATTGAGCCGTTGGCAAGCCCAATCCACTCCCCAACAACGCTATCAACTGGCCGCCCACTGGGCCGCTGCCGACGGTTGGCGCAATGGGTACCTGTGGCTGTTTAACCAAACCCGTGCCGGTGGCCTGAGTGGGGATGCTGATGGAAGCGCGCCGCCGCAACCAGCTTCCTCCAGTTCTCTATCGGACTATCAGCGGGCCAATCACCATGCTGTAGCAGCAGAGTTACTCGGCTCTGTGCTGGCGGATCCCACCGCCCCTGCCCATCTTCAGGAAGAAAGCCTGTACCGGCAGGTGCTGATCCTCTACCGCCAGTACACCACCTACCCTCCCGAGGAAACGGCAGCCATCTATCCGCTGCCGGGCTTCCCCCCAGGAGTGACAGAAGATACCAGCTTGTTCGACACGTCACTGCCGGACTACGTGGATCCTGGCAGCCTCAGCTACAGCTACTTTCTGGAAGCCAAAGCCCTGCAGGATGGCTATGCCCGCCAGGCGATCTACGCCGGCAATGAGCTGCTGAACCGCTTCCCCCAGAGCCGCTATGCCGGGGATGTGCTCATGGCTCTGTACGGCCTGACGGGAGATGTCGCCTTCCTAGGACGGCTGCTGACGCAGTTTCCTGATAGCGAGCGCGCTCTGGAGGCAGCGCTTGAGCTGGGGCCCGTCAGCCACTGAGTCTTTAAGCGTACCGCAGCTTTGCAGCTTTATAGCCTCTTCACAGAGCCTTCATGAAAGGCAAATAGGGGTATTCTTGGACGAGAGCTGTCTTGCGAGATCCAGGGAGAAAGGCTTTATCTCCCCTTTGTCTCGGCGGATCTGGACTAGCTTGGGTTGAGTTTCCTTGGGCTGCCATGGGCTGATGGATCCTGCCACCTTTCTGGAGCACTATGGGTTTGAGCTGGAAGGTCAACCCAGCCAGGTTTGGGTGGAGCGCTGGAGCCAGTTGTTCCCGGATCTTTGGATCCCGGCAGCCTTGCTAGAAGCCCTCTACCAGGGGCGGTACAAGGCCGCCTCTGTGGAGCAGCTTCTCCGCCTTTGGCAGCGTCGCGGCTCTCCTCATCTTACCTTTCCCCTAGAAATCGGCCAGTTCCTTTGGCAGGAGCAGCAGGAGCGGATCCGCTCTTTGGCTGCGGCTGCCTTTGCCTGTTCTCCTCTGCCGCCGGTACCCCCCGCGGGATCCCTGTTTTCCAGAGAACCGGCCATATCTCTAAACTTGTTGTTGGAGCAGTTGCAGGAGCTTCCCCCCAAGCTGCGCCGCCTGCTTGCCCAGTCCCCTCCTCCCCAACTCGCCCGTGCTGGTGGGGCAGAGTCCTCAGGGATCCTAGAGCTCCAGCAGACGGTCGTTGACCCTCCAACTCCTGCCGAGCCCCCTCAGGGACAGTCTTGATGGGCTTGCCACTCTCTTTCCTCAGGGATCCCCGCCATGAACTTTCCCCTCGATTGCGACAGCGGTGCGGAGCACATTTTTGCCGCCTTGCCCTGTGGGGTGATCACCGTCAGCGACACGCGCACCCCTGAAACCGATCACAGCGGCCAGTTTATCTGCACAGCCCTCCAGGAGTCCGGCCACCGGGTGGAGAGATATTGCATTCTCCGAGATGAACCGCAGCTCATTCGAGAGCAGGTTCAGGATTGGGCCGGATCCCTGCCGGTGATCTTGTTGAATGGTGGCACAGGCATCGCCCCCCGCGACACCACTTACGACGCCATCGAGGCTCTCCTGGAAAAGACCTTGCCCGGCTTTGGGGAGATCTTCCGCCAGCTCAGCTATGCCCAGATTGGCAGTCGGGCCATCGCCTCTCGGGCCATCGCCGGGATCCACGGAAAGTGCTTGATCTTTTCCATGCCTGGCTCCCCAGCAGCCGTGCAACTGGCTATGCGCAGCCTGATCCTGCCGGAGCTACCCCACCTGGTTAAGCAACTGCACCAGGGCAAGCATTGAGGCAGCAGGCCGTCTTAGTGATCCCCTCTTAGGCCAAGAGGGCAGTCGCCTTGGCAAGAGCCTCCTCCCGCAGCAGAGCGGCTTTATCGGTGCGCTCCCAGGGCAGATCCAGATGGGTTTGCCCAAAGTGCCCATAGACCGCTACGTCTTGGTAGAAGCGCCCTCCCCGTTGGCGAGGCAACTCCCGCAGTTGGAACTGAGCCAAAATGGCTGCCGGCCTCAGATCGAAGTGGCGCTGCACCAGCCGCAACAGCTCTTCGTCGGGGATGCGCCCTGTGCCAAAGGTTTCCACCAAAATGTTGATGGGGCGGGCTACCCCAATGGCGTAGCTCACCTGCACTTCACATTTTTGCGCCAAGCCAGCTGCCACGATGTTCTTGGCCACGTAACGAGCCGCATAGGCAGCGCTGCGATCCACCTTGGTGGGATCCTTGCCGGAGAAGGCCCCGCCCCCATGGCGAGAATAGCCGCCGTAGGTATCGACGATGATCTTGCGTCCGGTCAGGCCCGCATCTCCCTGAGGGCCGCCGATGACAAACTTGCCGGTGGGATTGGTGAGGAAGCGGGTGTGGCTATCCGGCTTGATGGGCAGCTCGGCAAACACCGGCGTGACCACTGCCTCCCAGAGATCGGCGCGGATCCGCTCTTGCACCGCCGCCTCTTCCGTAATGGCGCCAATCGTGGGTGTGTGCTGGGTGGAGATGAGCAGGGTGTGAATGCCCACCGGGCGACCTTCCTCATAGGCCACAGTCACCTGCGTTTTGCCATCCGGGCGCAGATAGGGCAAGGTGCCGTTTTTGCGAACCGTGGCCAACTGGCGGCTGAGGCGGTGGGCCAAGCTAATGGGCAAGGGCATCAACTCGGGAGTTTCATCGCAGGCAAAGCCAAACATCAACCCCTGATCCCCGGCCCCGACCAAGTCGAATTGATCTTCCTGGGAGCCGCGACTTTCCAGGGCCATGTTCACCCCTTGGGCAATATCGGGAGATTGCTCATCGAAAGCCACCAACACCGCGCAGCTTTCGGCACAAAACCCATTCTTGGCATCGGTATAGCCAATTTCGGCCACCTTGTCCCGCACCAGACGGGTGAAGTTGACCTGCGCTTGCGAGGTGATCTCCCCGGTCAACAAAACCAGGCCCGTATTGACCACCACCTCGGCGGCCACCCGACTGAGGGGATCCGCCGTCAAGAGGGCATCCACGATGGCATCGGAGATCTGATCGCAGATTTTGTCGGGGTGCCCCTCCGTCACCGACTCCGAGGAAAACAAAAACGACTTGGACAACGAACCTTCTCCTTAAAGCTAGAACTGAGAACCTGAACAAAAAACAAGGCTCACCCGCTCGTTCATCATCCGTGGGAGAAAGAGCCAACCAGGGATCCCCAGGTGCTCCGCACCAGCCCCAACTCAGCCAGAGGAAAGGCCCAGCAACCAGCAAGCGTTCTGCACCGCTGACGCACCAGCACTGCCGCGAAGGCCTTGCCCCGCTGCCGCGACCAGAGCTATGGGAGCTGCTAAAGGATAAAGTTGCCAGAAAAGTCCCCCGCCAAAGAGGGCTATCCTCTAGAGAAAACTTTATTGCCTTTATCTTTCGGTTACTGACTAACCGCAGGAATTGGCACCGTAGCGGAGGCTTCCGCCGGGTTGCCGCAGCTTCATTGGGCCTGGTCCCTCAGTCTGCTCTGGATAAAGAACGGAACTTGTCCCTATAGTACCCCCAACCTCCGCCCATTTGTCAAAAAAATAAGCTGTGGGCGGCTTCAGCCAAACAGACCCTGCCACCAGTCTGTCCCCTGAGCGGCTTTGAGAAAGAATGCGCCGGCCAAGCCCAGGGGGGAGAGAACGCCGAGAAAGCCAACTGTCCCCAATCCCCAAGCCAAGCGGTGCAGATGCTTTTTGTCGGCAGGATTTGGCGTCGTTTCGGCTGAGATGGCCAACAGGGATCCCAAGGCTGCCAATAGGGATCCCCCCAGACCTGCAAAGTAGCTGGGCGCTAGCCACGGTTGCAACTCGGCGGCAGATACGACTTGGATGCGGGGCAAGACTTGAAAACACCCTATTGCCAGCACTGCCCAGATGAAGCAGTACATTAGCAGGCTATCTCGGAAAGCAGCAGCCGGTTCTCTCATGATCCCAGCCAATGCAACCAGATGAGGGATTAGGATGGGGGCGGTCTGCTGTGGGGGAACTTGAGTTTGCCCTAACAGTCGCGTCAGCGGTGCAGTTCCCCTGCCGTAGGCACAGCACCTTCCCCTCAGCTTGTGTGGCGAATCTCAATTTTTATGATTATGGCCCAACCCGCCCTGTCTGGCTGGCCTGCACCGGCTTCGGGATCCCAGCCCCTGCCCCCCTCGACAACAGAACTTGAGGCTGCTTGCGATAGCTCACCGGGCACAGAGGCTGACCCAAACTGGCGGCACCGCCAAAGAATGCAAAAACGCCAGCAGATCCAGCGGCAGCGTCTGTCGGGCATGCGAGATGACAAGGGCTTGATCATCGTACACACCGGGCAGGGCAAGGGAAAGACCACGGCTGCCTTTGGCATGATCTTCCGCGCCCTCGGCCAGGGATTGTCGGTGGGGGTGGTGCAATTTATCAAGGGGGCCTGGGATCCAGGAGAAGCCAAGCTATTGCGGAAATTGGCCGAGCATCCAGAGCTGGGCCTGGGGAAAATAGCTTTTTACGCCATGGGAGAGGGCTTTACCTGGGAAACCCAAGACCGGGAGCGAGACATCGCCCATGCACAGGCGGCCTGGGAAAAGGGGCGGGAGCTGTTCACCAGCGGGGAGTTTCAGTTGGTGCTTCTGGATGAGATCAATGTCGCCCTCAAGTTGGGATATCTCTCGCCGGACAGGGTGTTGGCCGGGCTAGCGGAGAAACCGGAGCGGGTTCACCTGATCTTGACGGGGCGGGGCGCGCCGGCAGCGTTGATCGACCGAGCCGATCTGGTGACGGAGATGACTTTGGTCAAGCATCCCTTCCGTGACCAGGGGATCAAGGCGCAAATCGGCATCGAGTTCTAGGTTGTGTTGATCTTTCATTTGAGCCAAAAGAGAGCACTGACGAGATAGAGAAAACTCAAGAAGTTCCTGGCCAATTTGTCAAAACGAGA
>NZ_JBSSAB010000031.1:0-41940 GCF_054058195.1 Thermostichus sp. OS-CIW-29 | reverse complement strand
TCTTCTGCCATTTGTTTTCATCTAAAAAAACCAACTTCATCCTCTTTCCTCTATAAATTATTCTCTCTATCCTAACATAAGATCAACACGACCTAACCCTTGGGCAGGAAAGATGGCCATTCTGCTGGCGGCGGCAGCAAGCGGCAGCGGCAAAACCACCATCACTCTGGCTCTGTTGGCCGCTCTGAGGCGACGGGGCCTGCGCATCCAACCTTTCAAGGTGGGGCCGGATTACATTGATCCTCTGTTTCACACGGCGGTGAGCGGGATCCCCTGTCGCACTTTGGATCCCTTCTTGACCGACGAGGACTTTGTGCAGCGCTGCTTTCGCCACCATTGCCAGGGCAAGGATGGAGCCATTGTGGAGGGGGTAATGGGCCTCTTCGATGGACGAGCGCCGGGATCCCTGCCCCTCCCCGAGGGCGGAACGGAGCCTTTTTTTGCCAGCAGCGCCCATGTGGCCCGCCTGCTCGGGATCCCTGTGGTGCTGGTGATCGATGGCAGCGGCATGGGAACGACGGTGGCCGCTTTGCTCTACGGCTTGAGCCGCTGGGATCCCCGCCTCTCCATTGCTGGGGTGATCTTCAACCGGGTGGCCTCGGAGCGGCATGGACAAATCTTGCAGCAGGCAGCGGCTGCAGCGGGGATCCCAGTCTTGGGCCAGTTTCCCCGGCGGGAGGATTTGCGGTTGCCCAGCCGACACCTGGGGTTGGTGCCTGTCTCAGAACTGGATCACTTCCCCCACTGGCAAGCTGCCTGGGCCGAGCTGGCCGAGCAACACGTCAATTGGGATAGCCTATTGCCCCTCATTCGGAGGCTTCCTCCAGCGGTAGGAGAGCTGTGGCCAGGGATCCCCCCTCTCACCGAAAGGACTCCGCCCCGCCGCTGCGAACAGGTACGGGTGGCGGTGGCCCAAGACCACGCCTTTAACTTCTACTACGCCGACAACTTGGATCTGTTGCGGGCCTGTGGAGCCGAGCTGCTGGAGTATTCCCCCCTCCAGGTGGGGCTATGGCCACCGGAGCCCTGTGACGGCGTGCTGCTGGGGGGAGGGTTCCCGGAATTGTTTGCAGCACCTCTATCTGAGAGAATTAACCAACAACCTCCCCCGCCCACCCACCCACCCCTCTACGCCGAGTGCGGCGGACTGATGGTGCTGGGCCAATCCCTCACCGATTTTCAGGGAAAGACCTACCCGATGGCCGGGCTGTTGCCCATCACAGTAGACATGGCCAACCGGCTATGTTTGGGCTACCGCGCAGCTGCCGTTTTGCGCCCAACCCTGCTGGCGCCAGCCGGGGATCGCCTGCGCGGGCATGAATTTCACCGCTCCCGCAGCACCCCCATCTCCCCCAGCCCAATCTACAGCTGGGGATCCCCCGCCCAGCTTCAACAGGAAGGATGGGCCACCGAGCGTCTTCACGCTTCGTACCTGCATCTGCACTGGGGATCCCGTCCTGATTTGGCCCTGAGATTATTACAGAACTTCTTAAGAATCTCGAAAGGGGATCCCTAAAAAACCGTGCCATCGCTGAGCAGTTGGATGGGGGGAGAAGCATCTGGCCTGAGCTGGGCAGCGATTTGCCGCCCTGCCGTCCAGGTTCCCCCTTGCAGTATTTTCACCAGGGGCAACTCCTGGGCAGAGCAGCCAAGCCTTTCCCGGATTAAGGAGGCAACTTGATCCAGCAAAATCACCGTCAGGGCTCGCCACTCCACAATCACCGTCGAATCTGGGGGATGCGGTTGCTGCCCAATCTCCGGCTGCTTAAGTTGGATCACCCCCAAATCCACAAACAGCCCCCCGTTGCGATACTCCGCCAAACCCGTCAGCTCATCCAAACCCCCGATTGGGATCCCCTCCTGCTGCAACGGCTCCAGCAGAGAATAGGTCATCCACTGCAACAACTTGTGAAAAGGCACCCAATGGCTCCCCGGCTCCGTTTGGGGCAGGTGGGGATAGGGCCAGACATCCCCCAGAGGGATCCCGGCCAGCGAGACTCGCCCAGGCCAAATGGAGCTAAACCCCCTCTGAACTGCCTGGAAGACCTGTGCTGCTTTGATCCCACCGCTGGGATCCTCGGGTTGGATTGCTTCCCACAACCGGCCAGGACGGGGAAGATTGTGACCGGATCCAAAGTAATGAGGTTGAGCCCGCAAAGTTTGTGCCAACCTTTGCAGCAGTTGCCAGCGCCCCTCCAGTCCCAGTAAAGGATTTTCCGGCCCCACCTGGAAAGCTGCTGCCAAATCCGCCAAGGTGATCCGCTCCAGGCCCGCCGCATCCACCTGCAGAGGCTGCTGGGGATCGCTGGAAAACCCACCTCGCCAGAACCAGTCGAAACTGGCCAAGGCCAAACCTTCGGAACGACCCACCACCGTCTGACTTTCTGGATCCCGGTACTTCCAGGCAGAGCCTGCCCCTGCGTCCAGCAACACGCTGACGATGGCCAGATCCCACTTGCATCGCAGCCGCTCCAGCGGATCCATGTCTTTAAGTCGATTTTCCAAACGGGCTAGGCGCTCCCCGGATCCCACTTGAAAATGTTGCCAGCGGCTGTGGAAGGGAATTTCCCCGTTGGGATAATGGGCCCGCATTGTGGTGATCACATAGTCGGCTACGGATCCCAGCCGGTTCAGGTCGAGGCGAAAATGCTCTGATTCACCGGCCAAAACCCTTTCCAATAGCAACTGACAGCGATCCCGAATGGCTTGGGGACTCTGCAAATAAGCCACTCGTTTTTCCAGATCAACAGGTGTCAGCATCAAGCCGTTCCTTCTCAATTGTCCATGCCGAGAATTTTCTCAGCATAATCGGGCGGGAACCCACCTTGATCTGCATTCGTCTGCAAGCCTTGGCCCACTTGACACTCCCGCCGGTCTCTTGTCAAAAGACCGCGTCTTACTTCGCGATCGGTGAGACCCTTGCAAGAGAAAGCTTTGAGGCAACTGTCCTGCTGACACGAGCAGCCCTGAGCCATTTTGAGAAAAGACTGGGCCAAGCACTGGGTGAGGATCCCGATAGATAAGAGCATTGACTCGAGGTAAATTTTGATGTCCCTGTTAAGAGAAGTGTTGAATACTACATTTCACTGAAGTAGACTTCGCCTACTCTGTGGCCTTAACCACTTCCTTGAGGGGTTGTCGATTGTTATGATAGATGTAATCCTAGCCCTAAGCATAAATTACTAGTTAGGTCATTTGCAGCTAGGCTAAGCCCCAAAAGTGCCAATCCGTTAGGGAGGAGTGTGATGTTCACACGGTTGGCGGAACAATACCGCAGCTATGTTCAAGATCTGGTGATGAGTTTGCAGGCTCTGGCCATCGTTTTGGAGAAGCGGGGCTACCCAGCCTCTTGCTACACCTGTGGTACGTCTTTCGAGAGTGCCTCGTTTATGGTCAGTTTACGAGAGGGGCACCTAATCCGCTTTTTGGTTTCCGAATGCTCCATTAGCTGGACAGAAATGCGGGATGACCGGGAGCTTATGAAATTGGAAGGGGCAGAGGCGATTCGCCAACTGCAGGAGCTGGCAGAGCTTATCAAAGATGAGCTGTTGGTCGCCGCCACGCCGGCTGAAGCTCTGGTGGCCAGCACCTGATCCTGGCAGGCCCTAGGTCTGCTCAAACCCAAGCCGTAGCCGATTGGACAACTAAGCCTAACCTTCTAGGCCGCTGCTTTGGAGATTTTTCCCCTGTTGAGGAGTAAGGGTGGAATAGGGATCCCCCTCGACGGAGTGGCAGTTGGCCGGCTGCCCATGCCGCTTGTATGGGGATCCCAGATGACCCGCTCTCCCAGCTTGTATCTGGAGTGGTTTGTGGCGGCAAAGCCTCTCTGAGTAAAGTCTGAGTAAGGTGTCACCGCTGCCAGGGATCCCCTGTTGACGGCTTCATCTTATAACTCTGACCCAATACCCCCAAGGGGATTCGAACCCCTGTCGCATCCGTGAAAGGGATGTGTCCTAGGCCTCTAGACGATGGGGGCACTCGGAAACGAGGCGATCCTAATCCTAAAGAAGGATAAGTAAGCTTGTCAACCTTTTAATCTGCATCCCCAGACCCACGCCCTGCCAAGTTCAGAATCAAGATCCCCAGCAAAGCCAGGCTCAGCAGGCTGGCAATCACAATCGGTTCATCTGGGATCACGTCCATCTTGGCTTCACTTCACCACATCACAAAGAGCCACACCTCAGACCCGTTCCACATCCCAGAAGAAGAGGGATCCCGCCATAACCACCCGTCTCTTTGCTGTTCTAGCCGGCTCACACCCCATTGAGCCCCGTACGGAGGCAGGCCGGTGAGTCGTCCTGAGCAAAGCATCCGTCCGGTGGCTTAGACTACACTAGTAAGGACTGACCCATCGTTTGGACTGGCATGATTCCCACCGTTATTGAGCAATCTGCGCGAGGCGAGCGCGCCTTTGACATTTACTCGCGTCTCTTGCGGGATCGGATCATTTTCTTGGGCACCCAGGTGGACGACGACATTGCTAACCTGATTGTGGCCCAGATGCTCTACTTGGAGTCCGAAGACCCTGAAAAAGACATCTACCTCTACATCAACTCCCCCGGCGGCTCTGTCTATGCTGGCATGGCCATTTACGACACCATGCAGCACATTCAGCCGGATGTCTCCACCATCTGCATTGGTTTGGCTGCCAGCATGGGAGCCTTTCTGCTGGCAGGGGGCACCAAAGGCAAGCGCATTGCCCTTCCCCACGCCCGCATCATGATCCACCAACCCCTTGGTGGAGCTCAGGGGCCAGCTACCGATATTGAAATTCAGGCCAAAGAGATCCTCTTCATCAAAAACAGCCTCAATAGCTTGCTGGCCTACCACACCGGTCAACCTCTAGAGCGCATCGAACGAGATACCGACCGCGACAACTTCATGACCCCAGAACAAGCCAAAGAGTACGGCCTCATCGACCAAGTGATCAGCAAGAGACCCCAGCCAACCCTGGCAGCCGTTTCTTAACCCTCCAGATCCTGTGGGTGGACTTGCTCCGCTCCCTCAAAGAAGGGAGCTTTTGGTTTTGGCCAGGGATTCCACCCAAAGGATATTAAGAAAGCCAAAGAAATCTGTATTCTCAGCGGGAAGCAGGGGGCCTCACTTTAATTAAACTAATCAAACTCATAAAGAAAGTAATGATCAGCCCATTATTGCGGATGGTAGCTTAGGATTAAACCTATATAGAGTTGTGTTTGCCGAGATTCTAGCTTAGGCGCTGTATAAATTCCTTTCCGCTGGGTTCGCAAATCCAGGGAGTCGAAGCTAGTAATTGAAGGCGCTCGAAAAGAAGGGTTTAGGGCTTCCATCCGCCGGGATGAAGAGTGTCTTAAAGCCCAACTTTGGCCTCATGGTTGTGGGGCGGTCTTATTCACGGAAACTCGGCGGTCTCGAGTTTTGGCCCTGAGTTTTTCCTCTTGGTTGCATCCGTGAAGGGCATTTTCTGGTTCTGTAATTCGTTCAGAGGGAGATCAACGTGGCCTACTCAGCAACCCAATCCAAAAGCGGCTATCAAGCCGGGGTGAAGGATTACCGACTCACCTATTACACTCCCGACTACACACCCAAGGATACCGACGTCTTGGCCTGTTTCCGGGTTACTCCTCAGCCGGGTGTTCCTCCCGAAGAGGCGGGGGCGGCTGTGGCGGCTGAGTCTTCGACAGGCACTTGGACAACGGTATGGACCGATTTGCTGACCGACTTGGATCGGTACAAGGGCCGCTGCTATGACATCGAGCCGGTTCCCGGCGAAGACAACCAGTACTTCTGCTTCGTCGCCTATCCGCTGGATCTGTTCGAGGAAGGCTCGGTGACCAACATGCTCACCTCGATTGTGGGCAACGTTTTTGGCTTTAAGGCCCTAAAGGCGCTGCGGCTGGAAGATGTGCGGATCCCGGTGGCCTACCTGAAAACCTTCCAGGGCCCTCCCCACGGCATTCAGGTGGAGCGGGACAAATTGAATAAGTATGGCCGTCCGCTGCTGGGCTGCACCATCAAGCCCAAGTTGGGCCTTTCTGCCAAAAACTACGGGCGGGCCGTGTATGAAGCTCTGCGGGGCGGCTTGGACTTCACCAAAGATGACGAAAACATCAACTCCCAGCCCTTCCAGCGCTGGCGAGATCGCTATCTGTTCGTGATGGAGGCTGTCCACAAGGCCCAAGCGGAAACCGGCGAGATCAAGGGCCACTACTTGAACGTAACGGCGCCCACCTGTGAAGAGATGTTCAAGCGGGCCGAGTTTGCCAAGGAGTTGGGCGCTCCCATCATCATGCACGACTACTTGACAGCCGGCTTTACTGCCAACACCAGCCTGGCCAAGTGGTGCCGGGATAACGGCATTCTGTTGCACATTCACCGTGCCATGCACGCGGTGATCGACCGGCAGAAGAACCATGGCATCCACTTCCGGGTGTTGGCCAAGTGTTTGCGCATGTCCGGTGGCGACCACCTGCACGCCGGTACGGTGGTAGGCAAGCTGGAAGGCGACCGCGCCATCACGATGGGCTTTGTGGATCTCATGCGGGAAAACTACGTAGAGGCCGATCGCTCCCGCGGCATTTTCTTCACCCAAGATTGGGCTTCCATGCCAGGGGTGATGCCAGTGGCTTCCGGTGGGATCCACGTTTGGCACATGCCGGCGCTGGTGGAAATCTTCGGCGACGACTCGGTGCTGCAGTTTGGCGGCGGAACCTTGGGACACCCCTGGGGCAACGCGCCGGGCGCAACCGCCAACCGGGTGGCCTTGGAGGCTTGTATCCAAGCTCGTAACGAAGGTCGAGATCTGGCCCGCGAAGGCAACGACATTATCCGGGAAGCAGCCAAGTGGTCGCCAGAGCTGGCGGCTGCCTGCGAGCTGTGGAAGGAAATCAAGTTCGAGTTCAAGGCCGTCGACACCCTCTAGAGATCTGCTGGGGGCAGGGGATCCCCACGGTTCTCTTGCCCTACTGGCTCCCTCCCTGGATCGGCAATGGATCTGAAACAGATCGCCAAAGACACCGCCAAGACCTTGATCAGCTACCTGACTTATCAGGCGATGCGCACGGTGCTGGCTCAACTGAGCGAAACAGATCCCCCCAGGGCTCTTTGGCTACAGCAGTTCTCCGCTCGGCAAAACCTTCAGGATGGGGAAGCCTACCTGCGGGCTTTGCTGGCTGAGCGTCCTGAGTTGGCCTATCGCATCATGACCGTTCGTGAACACATTGCTGCGGAGGTGGTCGATTACCTGCCGGAGATGGCCAAAGCCGGCATCCAGCAAGCCAACATGGAGCACCGCCGCAATCATCTAGAACGGATCACCTCAGCAACAGGATCCCTACCCGTTACCCACCCGGAAGCGGGATCCCCCCCACAAAACCCTAGACCCGAAACGGAGTGATACCCATCATGCAAACCTTACCAAAAGAGCGCCGCTACGAAACCCTCTCCTATCTGCCGCCGCTGACGGATCTGCAGATCATCAAGCAGGTGCAGTACATCTTGGATCAGGGCTACATCCCGGCCATAGAGTTCAACGAATCGTCTGAACCAACGGTTCGCTATTGGACGCTGTGGAAGCTGCCCCTGTTCAGCGCCACTTCTCCCCAGGAGGTGCTCAGCGAAGTGCAGGCTTGCCGCAGCGCCTACCCCAACTGTTTCATTCGCGTGGTGGGGTTCGACAACATTAAGCAGTGCCAGGTGCTCAGCTTCCTGGTCTACAAGCCCAGCGGCCTGCGCTGAGAGAGGTTCAGAGTTTTGACCAGCTTGGGGGAGAGAGCTTCTGGAGCGTCTCTCTCCTTTTTCTTATGCGAGGGGATCCAACGGGAGCCTTCCCGATTGCAGGGCAACAGTTTGTCCCGTGTTGGCGTTAGCGGCGCAGTTGCTCTGGGCCAGAGTTGGGCAACTGTCCCGAAGCAACCCTGTTCTCAGGATCCGATCCCCAAAAGCGCTCCCAACCCCACGGCCAGGAGAGCGGCCAAGGTTGTTTGAATGCCGTTCACCACTTCATTGCTCATCCAGGCCAAACGGGGTTGTAACACCACTCCCATCCAGCTTTCCGCCAGGGTGGCCAGGATCCCGGCCAGCCAGCAGATGACCAACCAGAATGGGCTGCCCCCTACCCATTCCCCGCCAATCCCCCAGGCCAACCCGGCCATCCCTGCCGCTGCCGCCACTCCCGCCAGGGATCCCTCTAGGCTCACGGCTCCTTCTGTGCCCGCCGGCACGGACTGGAAGGTGGTGATCAAAAAGGTCTTGCGGCCATAGGCTTTCCCCACCTCGCTGCTGACGGTATCGGCCAATTTCGCTGCAAAGCTGGCGCTGTATCCCAACCACCACAGGGGATGCGGGAAGAAAGCGTATCCTAGCGCACATACTGCCCCGGTTAAAGCGGATCCCCAGACGTTCTCCGGCCCTCGCGCCCCCTCTCGCTTTTCGGCGATCCCCTGCGCCTGCTTGCGCCGGATCCCCAGTTTGGTTACGGCTGTTCCCACTAAAAAATAGGCAGCTACCACCGCGTAGCCCCGCCCCCCCAGCCCCCCCCACACCAGCAGGCCCAGCAGGCCCGCGTGGATGACCCCTGCTCGCGTCAAAGCCTTCTGAGGGCTCAGCAGACCCAGCACCACCAGAGCCAGGTTGAGCCAGAGTGCCACCCCCCACTGACTCAGAAGCCACGCCTGCCACATATACCCTTAAACTTTAGCCACAGCAATTTGGCCAGATAATTCTCAGCACAAGCACCAATATAGCAATCCGTGTTAAATCGCAAAAAAATCTTTTATCGACTAAATGCCTCTCCCTGTAAACGTGCCGGTCAAATCTCCCACCACCCTCCTATTCCTCTTAGAAGGAATCAGCACCCGGCCTTCCCTTGTCTATCCTCTCCCTGAATTCCTGAGAATCTTATCCCCTATCACCTTCGTATGCTCTTCTTGCCAACTCTCTGGTAATGCCTCTGCTTGGGTAATATCCTGCTTTGCCCTGCTGTGATTCTAAACACTAACGGCTTCCCCAAACCATCCACACTCACATGGATCTGAGTGCTGTATCCACCTCGACTCCTCCCCAAAGCTTGCTCCCCTTTTTTTGCGGCTGCCCAGGGGTGAGCACGAACGACAGTTGAGTCAAGGATAAGATGCTCTAAGTCAGGGTCTTTCCCAAACTCCCAAGCAACTCCAGCGATGGAATCTCTGGTGTATCATTTTCCATATCTTTTTGGGAGGTAGCGCCACGGGGATCCAGAGCGAGCTATTACAGCAGGCCTTGGATAAACTGTTTGCATCCTGCCTCTTTGCCGATGTGGATCTGGATTCTGTTTTCAGGAAAGCTATAATTTTTTGCTATTTTATTTGCTGTGATCTGCAGCAAGATAACTCATCAGACCTTACCCAAAAACTGTCCTTATCATAACTAAATGCAAAAAACCTAACGACTACACCTTTCGCCGTTCAACTGGGATCTTCAGCCAACGGCTTAGTTCCGAGGCCAACCACTCCAGCTCTGGCTCCTGCAAAGGGATCCCCGCTCCCAACTCGTATTTGCGGTTGCCCGCCCAGATGTTCAACTGTGGGCTTTGGCATGGGATCAGCTCTAGCCGGTCAATATCCCATCGCCGACTGGGGGGAACTCTGCGAAAGCGCAGGCCAAACACCTCGTGAACCAGGCGAATGTATTTTGTGTCGATCCGTAGGTGGACTTTGCCGAATAGACCGTAGAGGATCACGCCCACCATCACCAACCCCACCGTCCAGAAGGGCAGGATGAATAGGCCAAACAACAGATTGCCCGGAAAAGGCGCATGCCCAACCGATATGATCGTGAAAAAGGTGGTGAAGGAGTTCCAAGCGATGGCGAAAGGCAGCAACACCAAAACACCGATTTGCCGGACCGGGATCACCACCTGAAAGGTCTGTTCAGACTTGTGCAGTTGAATCCGGCTGCCTGCTGGCTGTCGAGTAGGGACTGCTGCTGCGTCTGAGGGAATCAAGGCGGGACGACGATCCAAATGCTCCAGCGCCTCCAGGGCCTGCCGGGCGGAAGCGGGACGATCTGCCGCCAAAGGTTCCGTCATCCACCGCAGCCAGTCGCGAAAGGGCGGGCTCAGGTGCACCGCTTGCTCGAACACAATCCGGGCTCCCTCCTGGGGCAGATCCGCCGGGTGTTGGCCGGTGAGCAGGTGGATTAGGGTGGCACCTAAGCTGTAGAGATCGGAAGCGGGCACGGTTCTGCCGCCAAATTGCTCTAGGGGCATGTAGCCGTAGCTCCCCACCACGGTGTAGGATCCCTGCTCCCGTGGAGCAGCCGCCTGAACCGAGCCAAAATCCACTAGGTACACCTGCTGGTCGGATCCCAAGAGAATGTTGCTGGGCTTGAGATCTCGGTGAATGACGGGGGGATGGAGTTCGTGCAGGTAGACGAGAATGCGCAGCAGCTTTTGCGCCAGCTCCCGCACCTCCGGCTCGGCAAAGCGCCGCCCTTGCTCCATCCACTCCTGTAGCGAGGGGGCGTCGATGTAGGTTTGCACCAGGGCTAGGCCCCGTCCTCCCTCTAGGCTGATCTCGAAGTGGTCGCGGTATTCAGGAATGGCCGGATGGGAGAGGGTCTGCAGGATCTGGGCTTCCCGCTCGAACAGCTTCAGGTCGGCCCAATCAAAGTCTGGCCCGAAGAGCAGCAGCTTGATCACCACCTGTTCCGAGGTGAGCAAATCCTGAGCCAGATAGGTATGTCTGCCGCTGCGCTTGCTCAATCGCCGCTCTGGCCGATAGCGACTGTGCCAAATTGGGCCCTCTGGAGTCATACCCTCTCCTCAGGTCCGACCCTGCTGGTTGCTTCAACTTTAGCTTATCTTTGTCCCTTCTGGATCCCTGCCGCCGCGCCCCTCAAAAAGCGATTAGAGTGAGTGAAGAGATGTAAAGTAAGCTCTCAGGTTATATGGCCTCGAACCTGAAGATTCAAAAAATCCTCTATGTGCGGCTGCCCTGCAATCCCATTTTTCCCATTGGGGTGGTTTATTTGGCCGATCATGTCCACAAGCTGTTCCCCCAAGTTGAGCAGCGCATCTTCGATATGGGCACCTTCCCGCCCTTGGATTTTCGCCGCCGCATGCTGGAGCAAATCGATCAGTTTCAGCCGGATTTGCTGGTTTTCTCTTGGCGAGATATTCAAGTCTATGCGCCGGTGAACGGGCGGGCCGGCAACCTGTTGCAACACTCTTTTGAGTTTTTCTACGCCCGCAACCCCCTGAAAAAATTGCGGGGATCCCTGAATAGCCTCAGGCTGGTGCTGGCCTACTATGGCGAGATTTGGCGCAACACCCGGCTGGTCTGGCAGGGGATCCGCAGAGCCAGGCGCTACAAACCTCACGCTGAAGCGGTGTTGGGGGGTGGGGCAGTCAGCGTCTTCTACGAACAATTGGGCCGCTACCTGCCCCAAGGCACCATCATCTCGGTGGGGGAAGGAGAAACGCTGCTGGAAAAAGTCATCCAAGGGCAAAGCCTAGCCACAGAGCGCTGCTATCGGGCCAAGCTGGAGCAACCTCGCCCAGGTTTGATCCACGAGCCGCCTCAACCTCTGCAAAAAACCGCCTGTGATTACACCTACATCACCGCCATTTGGCCGGAAATTGACTACTACTTAGAAGGGGGCGACTTTTACATTGGGGTACAAACCAAGCGCGGCTGCCCCCACAACTGCTGCTACTGCATCTACACCGTCATCGAAGGCAAGCAGGTGCGCCTCAACCCTGTGGATGAGGTGATCCGAGAAATGATGCAGTTGTACGAGCGAGGAGTGCGAAACTTTTGGTTTACTGACGCCCAGTTTATCCCTGCCCGCCGCTACATTGAGGATGCGGAGGAATTGCTGCAGAAAATCCTTGATGCCGGCATGACCGATATTCGCTGGGCTGCCTATATTCGGGCCGACAACCTCACCCCAAAGCTGGCCGAGCTCATGGTGAAAACTGGCATGAGCTACTTCGAGATCGGCATCACCAGCGGATCCCAGGAACTGGTGCGCAAAATGCGCATGGGCTATAACCTGCGCACGGTACTGGAGAGCTGCCGCTACCTCAAACAGGCAGGGTTCAACGATCTGGTTTCGGTCAATTACTCCTTTAATGTCATCGACGAGCGACCGGAAACCATTCGGCAAACAGTACGGTACCATCGCGAGCTGGAAGCCATCTTTGGTCGCGACAAAGTTGAGCCGGCCATCTTCTTCATCGGCCTGCAACCCCACACTCATCTAGAAGATTTTGCCCGCAAAATCGGTGTTATCGACGACCGCTTTAACCCCATGCACATGACTCCTTGGACGGCGCGCAAACTGCTCTGGAACCCAGAACCCCTGGGATCCTTTTTTGGGGAAGTGTGTCTGGAAGCCTGGGATCGCAACCCCCATGATTTTGGCCGCGAGGTGATGGATATCCTGGAGCGTCGTCTTGGCCTGGCAGAGTTGGAAGAAGCCCTGAGCGCGCCTCTAACAGGGGTTTACGTGTCTTAGCTCTTGGGCCAGCAGCCTCTCTAACCTTAGGAGGACTATCAGCGCATCTCCGCCAGCGCCCAATTGGATCCGCAGGTGGCAGCCGCCATCACCGCAGCCGTGCGCCGTTGGAGGTCTCCGTCGCGCTAGCGGGACAGGGCCCTTGCGGCCAGCCGTGGAGAAAACACCTCGTAGATGACGGTCAAAGGCTGGCCCCTGTGCAACAAAAGATAATGCCTAGCCCAGAAGGGACCGGGACACTGCAGCAGCCGGGCAACCGGGTCTGCCTCGCCGTGGTAAAGGCCGCGCAGCTCGCGAAAGGTCTCCAGTTTTTCTTGGATCAGATTTTGGCCAATGGGCCGATCGGGATGGGGCAAGTATTGGGCCAAATGTTCAGAGTTCCACCAAGAGGTGGCATAGAGCAAGGGCTGTTGAGAGGTTGCCCCGCACAGCCAAACCCGCCGCCGCATCAAAGGGGATCCCAGCCGCCCCAAATCTCTGGCCAGCTGTTGCATGGACTTGGGGGCAGTGCCCTGCTCTGCCTGTAAATCAACCCGGCCCGTGTCCAGCAGATGAGCCTGAATCGGCTCTTGGATCAAGGCAGCAAGATTACGGGTGGTAAAGCCATCCCCCAAAAGCAGCAAGCGCAGCACGGGATCCACCTGCACCAGCTCAGGCTGTACCGGGTCTGGCTCCCCCTGCCAATGCAGCTGTAGAGGCCACCAATCGCCTTGGCCAGAGGAGACATTCCCCAAAGAGCCATCTGCAGAACAGAGAGTAGCGCTCCAAGGGGATCCGGCAGCGTCGGCATGGCAGGTGAGTGGAGAAGGGGAAAGTTCCAAGGCAGCGGTTCAGTTGTTAAGTTCTGTATCGCCCTTAGTCTAACCCACCCACCATCTCTGCTCCGAGGACTTTCGTGACATACTCCGGCACTCATGCTGATGCACAGAGGGCGGGGCTTCCCGGCGGTCTAGCTAACTCGTGCCCGGCTGAACGAGCAGTCGCACCACCCAGGGGACGACCACGACGACACTGATCAGGCGTGCCAAGTGCATGACCACCACTGTGCTGGTTTGGGCTCCCATGTCCAGGGCTATCAGGCTCATGTCGGAAATGCCTCCTGGAGCTGTGCCCAAGATGGCAGTCAAGCGCTCGATCCCCAGCCAACGGGAGATCAGGTACCCCGACAAGACCCCCGTGCCCACCGCAATCACTGTACAGAGCAGGGCTGGTCGCCACAGATCTTTCAGGGCCAGAAGCGTATCGGCAGTGAGCTTAGTACCCAAAAGAATGCCCAACACCACCTGCATGGCAAAACGGATCCCGGCTGGGGGAGCGGGAATTGGGATCGCCCCCCAGACATTCACCAGACCCACCGCCACCATGGAGCCCACCAGCGCTCCTGCCGGAAGCCTCAGCTTGACCCCGATCAGGGCGCCAGCCAGCCCGATCAACACCGTCCAGAGATAGCTCATCATTTGGGCTTAGCTTTGAGAAAAGAGGAACGCCGTGAGTCCGGGCTTGGCCCAACTCCTCCACGGCACTGGGCACAGACGCCGTAGAAGTCAAGCACATGGTACTCGATCGCAAATTGGTATCGGCTGGAAAGCTGTGCCTCCAAATCTTCCACCGGACAATCGGGCAAAGGCACCACCCGCCGACATTCGGTGCAGATCAGGTGATGGCGGTTGTGGCCATTGCTGGGCAGAACCTGGTAGTAGGTCTGCTGGTCTCCCAAGTTGACCGCCTGCAGCTTGCCCTCATTGCGCAGAGCATCCAAAACTCGGTAAACCGTGGCCAGACCGACGGTGTGGTTGGCATTGCGCAACTCCAAAAAGATCTCTTGCGCCGAAAGGGGTTGTGAACGATGCTCTAGCACCTCCAGAATCAATTTCTGGTTGCGGGTCTGGCGGGAAGAAGACATGATCCCTTCGTGTAGGTCGTTCTTGGGGGTCAACGCTCAGCGTCTGCCTCAGCTTTCATGCGCTCTAGGGTCTGGTGCATTTGGTCAAACATTTGGGTCAGGGAGAGCCCAAACCCCCCAAGCTGAGTTTGCAGTTGTTTGATGGTCATTTGAGCCATAAAGTCGTCGGAGAGTTCCAGCCGCTTCATGAAAATGCGCTGGCGCTCCAGCAACTCCTCCATCTGTTCGATGAAGATTTTTTTGCCTTCCCGGTCGAATTGGCCGTACCGTTGACCAAGCTGCATCAGGTTTTGGAAATCCTGAAACAGTTGCTTGGCTTCCTCTTGGACGATCTCAGAGTCGAAGAAGCTCATGGCCTTCCGTTTGCCCTGAATAAACTGCATTGGGTATACCCATCCTATCCGAATCCGATTGCCTCAGCAGGAGGCAACCCCTCCTGCGAGTACGGGATCCCGCCCTTCTGGCTCAGGATAGACTCTGGCTTGTTTGCCTCGGTGTCCGGTATGCTTCCGTTTCCTTGCGTTAAGGCTTACACTCAGCCGGCTGTGGCCCGGCGGTGGTGCGAACGGGTGCAGGGATCCCGACCTCTGTTTCTGGCCTGCTTGGGGTTTACCGAAACGGCTCTTGTTCCGGGCATTTCGGCTGCCGGCGCTACCCCCTCCTTGCGTCGCTACACAGCTCTTGCCGATGGGGAAGTGTTGCTAGCGGGCCATTCTCACCGCTTGCCCACCTCTCCGGATGGCTATCCTTCCCCAGTGGTGATCAGCTGCGCCATCCTGAGGGAGTTGGGGATCCCGTGCCGAGTGTTCGATTGTGGCTTGCCGGAACCTTTGCCGGGGGCAGAAATGGTGAGCTCTGGGGGAGTGGCCCGCTGCTTGAGCACAGGACAGGCTCTGTCTTTGGAGCAGGTGGGATCCCTTTGGCAAGAAGGGTACGACCGCGGATCCCGGCTGGAGCAAGGCTACTGTGTGATTGGGGAGTGTGTGGCAGGGGGCACCACCACGGCGCTGGCGGTGTTGTTGGGACTGGGGTGGGCAGCAGAGGGCATGGTAAACAGCAGCCACCCGGTCTGCAACCACGCCCAAAAGCTGGCCTTGGCCCGGCAGGGATTGGCCCGTCTGCCAAGGGGAGCTTCTGCTGCTGAGGTGGTGGCGGCAGTGGGGGATCCCATGCAGCCCTTTGTGGCCGGGTTGGCGATGGGCGCAGCGCAACGGGGAGCGGTGCTGCTGGCAGGGGGAACCCAAATGTTGGCGGTGCTGGCCTTGATGCAGCGCTGGGGGGAAGAGCAGGGGATCCCTTGGCCCCCGGAGAACGTGGTTGTGGGAACTACCCGCTGGGTGGCAGAGGATCCCTCGGGCAATACGGTGGCCTTGGCAGAGTTGTTGGGGGTTGCTCCCCTTTTGGCCACCCAACTGAGCTTTGCCAATAGCCGCTATTTGCCTCTACAGGCTTACGAGCGGGGCTATGTCAAGGAAGGGGTGGGGGCGGGTGGGCTGGCCATTGCCAGCAGCCTTTACGCCGGTTGGGGCCAAGCGGAGCTGTTGGCAGCAGTTGAGCGCAGCTACGAACGCCTGGTGCTTCAGGCCGGCTCCAAGGGGGCCATGGTCAACCCCTCCCGCAGCAATTGCTGATGGTAGAGCTCCGCCTGTTCTTGAGGGCCGACCCAAACAACTGCTTGCCCTTCGGCATCCACCTGCACGGTCAGTTGCCGCGCTAGGGGCAAAGTCATGCCGGGGATGTATTTCAGCAGACATTCCGTAACGTGCTGAAAGGTATTGAAATCGTCATCCAAGACGATCACCTTGAAGTGGGGGTAGGGCTGGCGAACCTGGGTTCTCGAGGGCGAGAACTGCTGAGCAGGTCGAGTTGGAGCTTCCGTAGTCATAGCAGAAGAGATCGACACAACTACCGAGTAACTTGGGTCTCTCAGGGGTGAGAAACCGGTCGCTTCTGATGATCTATCTCTATCTAGTTTCTAGTCTAATTGGCATCTTGTTGGCAGCTTGTGTCTGTATTCGGATCCCTTGTCGGTCGTTGGCGTCAGCGATAGAGCATGGTTCCTCTAAAGCTCTTCCCGCAGCGAGCGGCGGGGCTTTTGCCCGCCGAAGTGGCGCTCGAAATACAGGGCAGTGGCCCGGCGTAGAATCCCGGCTTGGGCAAGGGCCTGACACAGGGATCCCCCTGGCGGCAGGTGCTTCTGGATCTGTTCGATTTGGGTGGCACTGACCAATCCAGAAGCCTTGAGGTAGTCGGCCACGTGGCGTCCCCCTGCCAGTTGAACAGAGTAGCCCCCTTCGCTGAAAAATTTGACGGTCTCCGGCTTGAGGCCGCTGTGGTGGGCCAGCACATCCGTGAAGGTGCCCCCTTCCTTTTCCCAAGCGTGAATGACGGTTTCGATGCCGGCATTGTCGATTAGGCCAGCCGCCCGCAATTGGGTCAATACCCGCTGTACCCAGGGGGTAGCCCGCTGTAGAGCTTCCAAGTCCTCTTCCCCCAAATATTGCTGCGGGGGCAATTCGCTTTCTGGGGCACTCAGCTCGGCTGCCCAGTCGGCTACGGTCAGGGTCTTGAGATCCTCTGCCTCTGGCCGGGCTTTCTCCGAAGCTGGGGTCGGTGCAGCTGCAGGTGGGGAAGTTCGTCGGGCTTCGGCTAGCGCTGCAGCTAGGGCACGGTTTTCCACTTGAGCCGCTTGCAGTTGGGCCTGGAGCTGGCTCACTTGGGCTTGGGCTTGCTGCAAGCGATCTTGAGTTTCTCGCAGTTGGGCTTGGGTTTCTTGGAGCTGCACTTGCAGGCGGTGGGTGGCCTCGGCAGCTTCTTGGCGAACGTGGGCCAGGTCGGCAGTTAAGCGCTGCTTCGTAGACTGGGCCAGTTGGAGTTGGTGTTGGTGCTCCTGCAGCGACTGGTTCAGGGCGGCCACTTGGGCTTCCATTTGCTGCAGAGTATGACGCAGGTGGGTTTGCTCTTGGAGCTGCTGTGCCTGATCCTGCTGTATCTTCTGCTGCTCCTGCAGTTGGGATCCCAGCTCTTGCAGCTGGTGTTTGGCTTGAGATTGCCATTCTGTCAGCTCGTGGCAGCGGCGACGTAGGATTTCCAGCTCTGCTTGGGCGGCTTGCAGTTGCGCGGATCCCTGAGTTTGCTGGGCTTGGAGTTGCTCCTCCAGTTCCCGAATGCGCTGTTGGGCAGCCTTTTGTTGTTCTGTCTCCTGTTGAATTTGGGCTTCCAATTGGGCAATGCGCTGCTGCTGCTCCTGCTGGCGGGCTTGATGGTCGGCAACCTGCTGCAGCGATTGTTCGACCAGGAGCTGTTGCTGCTGCCGCTGCTGCTCCAGTTGCGCTTCTAAGATGGCAATTTGCTCTTGGTAGCGCTCCAGCTGGGCTTTGTATTGCTGGGTAACTCTGTAGGTCTCTTGGGCTACCTGTAGAGGGGAGACATAAAGAGGGGGCTGATCGGGAATGGTGGACCACTGCTCCACCATCACCTCCCAACTGTTGGCAGCTCCTTTCTGGCGCCGCAGCCGCTGTTGCTTGTCCAAGGCCCATTCCAACCAGTGGGGTTGTACCCAGCCCTGCTGCACCAAGATCTCCCCCAGCTTGCGCTCCGGGTGCTGCCGCTGCTGAATCAGGGCCTGATGGATGTGCTCCAGCTCCAGATACCCATGCAGCACCAAGATCTCGCCGATGCGCACCAATTCGACCGGAATCAATGGGTAGAGATCTCGGGGGGCAATCCAGCCGTGCTGCATACACAGCTCCCCCAACATCAAGGGGGTATCGGCCTTTTCCCACATGGCCTGAGCCAGTTGGGCGGGGGTGAGCAGTCCTGCTCGGTTGAGGGCTTCTCCCAAGCGGATCTCAAACTTTTCCTGCTCGATGGCGGTTGGGGTGGGGCTGGTCGGCGGATTCATTGGGCCTCTCGGA
Organism: Thermostichus sp. OS-CIW-29; assembly: GCF_054058195.1. NCBI lineage: Bacteria > Bacillati > Cyanobacteriota > Cyanophyceae > Thermostichales > Thermostichaceae > Thermostichus > Thermostichus sp. OS-CIW-29. The sequence continues at coordinate 23,643 of NZ_JBSSAB010000031.1, read as the reverse complement.
CGGGAAGAGTAAGCTCTGCTACAACTATCGTAGTGGAAAATCTTTAGAGAAGTAGCATGCTGCAACCGAAACGCATTTTGTCAAGCCGAGGATCCACGGATTTTGCCGGAAGGTCGCTTTTTAAGTCCTAAGAGGGGCGCTGTTCTTGGCTTTGGGCAAACTGTTGCAGCCGCCGCAGCATCAGCAATTGTCCCAAGCCCAAGGGCAGGAGAGAGACGGCCTCTACCCGCAACTGCACCCAGCCGTTCCCCCACAGCCAGTCACAGTAGCCATCGGCTCCTCCCCACATCAGCAGGCGCAGCCGTTCCGGCAGCAGGGTTTCGACCTGGTGCATGATCGAGAGGGGGCCCCATTGGGCCGCAAAGGTGCTGCCCAGCTCCAGCCTTTCGGGAAGGGATCCCTGCAGTTGCTGGGGCCAGATCCACTGCTGCAACAATCCCACCTCTGTCAGACAGCGCTGCACGGTCGATGCACTGGCCTCGACTTCAACCCGGATGGTGGATGATTGAAATGTTCCTAACATATCCGTTCCGCATGGGCGAGCTGGTGACCGGCACAACAGTCTGTGCCACGGTTCTCCCGGCGATGCCTGACTCTATTCTGGTCAATTTGTGGGGTTTGCCCACCCTTTCCCAGCGATCTTGCCTTTGAATCGTCCCCACTTGGTTGCCATCTTCGCCCAGAGCTTGGATGGAAAGATCGCAGCCCACCGAGCGCAGAGGCCCTCCTTCAGCAGCCCTGAGGACTATCGGCACTTGGAAACCCAAGCTGCCCAGCAACAGGCTTTGATCATGGGGGCCGCCACTCTGCGAGCCTACGGCACCAGTCTGCGTATTCGGGATCCCGAGTTGATCCAACGCAGAACTGCTCAGGGCCTATCCCCCCAGCCCCTGACGATCATCTGTTCCGACAGCGGGGATATTCCTGAGGATTTGCCGTTTTTTCGCCAGCCCCTCACCCGTTGGCTGTGGACAACTCCCAAGGGATCCCAAATTTGGCAGAACCGAACCGGCTTTGAGGACATCTGGGTGGCTGCCGATTGGGATCTGCCGGCACGGCTGGCGCGCCTGCGCAGCTTGGGCATTGAACGGGTGGGGTTGTTGGGTGGGGGGCGGCTTTTGGGGGCATTTCTCCAGGCAGGGGCCTTGGATGAGCTGTGGGTTACCCTCGCTCCGGTGCTGCTGAGTGGATATGCCGATGCGCCTGCCAGCATTGAGGGTTGGCAAGTGCAGGGATCCCCGCCCCAGTTGGAGCTGCTGGAATGCCGCCGCGGTTCCAAGGAGCTGTTTTTGCGCTACGGAGTTGAGTGGCCCTGAGAAATGCTCGACACAAACACAAAAATTTTTGGACAAATTCAGATTTCCCGGAAATCCACAGGTTTTCCCCAGACTTTCCACAGGCGGGTGGGCTGTTTTCCACAGGGCCTTTCCCTCAGGGGGCGGCATCGGGGGTTTCTGTGGAAAAGTGGAGGTGGGTAAGGTTCAGGCAATTACACCCTGAGAAACGTAACGGGATCGCGCCGTTTTTTCCCATCCCATCAAGACCAATGGCAGGCTTTTGTCCGGTTGGATCCCTGGCTTGGGATTGACATCCCCCATAGGGCAGAGGGCAGAATAGCCCCACCTGAGGGCGAGTGGTGTGGAGATTTTCCCGAGCGCTCTCCTTAGAAAGAAAAGACTTCATCTGTTCTACGGCCCACGACAGGCTTAGGAACAGTTGTGAATGCCCTCCCTCCCATCCGCCGGGATAGGGGCAAGCTATGAACCTATATTGCTTGCTTTTCTGCTTGCGAGCCTGCTGAGGCTCTTGGCCTATCTAGGTTGGGTTTTGATGTTGCGGGCTCGCTCTGTTCGGGCTGCCCAAGTTCTGGCTGTGGCCGCAGGTTTTGCGGGATGCCGTTTTCTCCCCTCTTGACCCCGAGTGAGTGGTTGGACTATGAGTTCTCACAGCGTTAGCATTTTGAGTGAAATTCCCGAGGAGCTGCATGACACCCTCCAAAACTACCTCTCCCGCCATCCCGACTGGGATCAGGATCGGGTGGTGACGGCAGCGCTCTCGTTATTCCTGCTCCAAAGCGGGGAGAGCGACCGGCGGGCGGCACGCATCTACTTGGACAGCCTGTTTCGCCGCAACTGAGCCCCAAGGATGGCCCGTGAAAACCGGGGCAGTGGGAACCTTTTGTTAGCCTGGGTAGGGATCCTGTCCCACCGCTGTCATTTGGACACTGGGGGGAGGGCGCTAAGAAGTGAAAAGGATCTCAAAAGAGGCAAAAAAGAGCATGACTCTAGTCAATAATAAGCTCAACTATACTGAAAATAATGTATAATATGTTCAGTACGGATTACTACCAGTTGATCTTTCTGTTTACTTTCGAGTCTGCCAACATGGTAGCCAAAGCAAAGCAGAAAATTGGTAGTAAGACGACACGGAAACTGCGCTTTGGGTATTCTACTCAAAGCTTTGCGGGATACCGCCATTCTGTTTGGACTCCGTCCCGCTAACGCGAATGGAAACAAACAGAATGCTATCGCTGCATAGTTGAACAGTGATGTTCAGCAGTGTTCAGCGTAAATGTATCAGGCAAAGACGTGCCACGGGGCTTTGGGCGAGGGAAAGACAATCGGCAAGCGGCTAAGTCACAGAATCCAGAGCGGGGATCCGAGATCCCATCCCCAGAGGCGGCTCTGACGTGGGTTCAACGCTACCGACAGGCGGGGGATCTGAAAGCTGCTCTGCACCTCTGCCGGCAGCTTACCCGCGCCCATCCCCATCTGTTCGCCGCTCAGGCGTTGCTGGGATCCCTTTATCTCCAGATGAGGGATCCCCGCCAAGCTTTGACCCCCTTGCAACTGGCTCTGCACCTGCGGGGGGATTGGGTGCCGGCCTGGCAGGATCTGGGCGATGCCTGGATGCAGCTTGGCAACCCAGAGGAAGCGGCGCGAGCCTACGAACAGGGCCTGGCCTTTGCCCCCGGTGATGGGCAATTGCTTTTCCGATTGGGCAGTTGTTGGCTCACCCTGGGGAAATTGGCCCAGGCAATTGAGGTGTTGCAACAGGCAGCAGCAGCCCAGCCTCCCCAGGTCTATGCCTTGGCAGCTTTGGGGAATGCCCTGATGCTCGATGGCCAAGCTGAGGAAGCGGAAGGCTGGTTTCGCCAAGCTCTCGCCCTTGCACCCCAGGAGGGGCGAATTCTCGTTAACCTCGGCCACTGCCTGCACCTGCAAGATCGCTTGGAGGAGGCCGCCGATTGTCTGCAACGGGCCATCTCGCTGTTGCCGAGGGACGCCCAGCCTCACAACAACCTGGGCACCATCTTGCAGGAACAAAACCGGTTGGAAGCGGCCATTGAAGCCTATCGGCGCAGCTTGCAGTTGGCCCCCCACTGGCCGGAGATCCACTACAACCTGGGCACGGCTTTGCTGACCCTGGGCCGTTACGAGGAGGGGTGGCGGGAATACGAATGGCGGCTGCAGCGACAAGAGGCGGCCTACCCGCGCTTTCTTTCGCCTCTGTGGACGGGATCCCCCCTGAGCCATCAGACCCTGCTGATCTGCGCCGAACAAGGGTTGGGGGACACGATTCAGTTTGTGCGCTACTTGCCGCTGCTGGCCGAGGCCCATCCCCAAGCGCAAATCTGCCTTCGCTGCCAGGGATCCCTCGTGGAGCTGTTCAGAGGGTGCTTCCCCCTTCCCCAGGTGCAGGTGATCTCGGAAACGGATCCCTTGCCCTCTTTCGATTGCCATCTGCCCTTGCTCAGCTTGCCACAGCGGTTGGGTACCACCCTGGAGACGATCCCGGCCCGCATCCCCTATCTTGTCTATCCCGTTCATGCCGGCGGGCCGCAGATCCCTTTGAGCCTCTCCTGGCGGGAAGACTGGCCGGAGCTTTCCCAGGAGCGGATGAAGGTGGGGCTGGTGTGGGCCAGCGGTCGGCGTGCCCATCCTGAGCTCAACCGCGTACAAAGGCTGAAAAGTTGTCCTCTGGATCTGCTGCTCCAGCACTTGCATGGGCCTTCCATCCAGTGGGTTAGCCTGCAGGTGGGGGAAGATCTAAGGCCGCTGGGATCCCTATTGGAGCAGCACCAAGTGTTGGAGCTGGGATCCCGTTTCCGCAGTTTTGTCGATACAGCCGCAGCCGTTGCCCAGTTGGATCTGGTGATCAGCGTTGATACAGCCGTTGCTCATTTGGCCGGGGCGATGGGCAAGCCGGTATGGGTGCTGCTCCCCTTTGCCGCCGATTGGCGCTGGCTGCTCCATCGAGAAGATAGCCCCTGGTACCCCGGGGTAATGCGACTGTTTCGACAAGACACACCGGGAGACTGGGTTGGCGTGTTGAGGCGGGTGCAGGCCGCTCTTGAAGAGAGGTTGCGAGGGATCCCTTCTCAAGACCGTGCCTGTTCCTCTCCCTGAACGATGCGCTGAAATAGATAGCCGGTGCCTCGGGCCGTCAGGATCAGCTCTGGGTTGCTGGGGTCATCTTCCAGCTTGGCCCGCAGCCGCGAGATGTGGACATCCACCACCCGCGTATCCACATGGCGCTCCGGGGTATAGCCCCACACCTCTTGCAAAATCTCGGAACGAGAAAAAGGCTCCCCCGACCGACTGACCAACAACTCCAGCAGACTAAACTCCATCCCCGTCAGGCGAATGCGCTCGTCCCGTTTGTAGACCTGCCGCTTGTTGGTATCGATGCGAATATCCCCCACTTGAATCACCCCAGAACTGGGGATCCCATCGTGGGCCGACCGCGCCACCCGGCGCAACACCGACCGAATGCGAGCTTCCAGCTCCTTGGGCGAAAAGGGCTTGACCACATAGTCGTCTGCCCCCAGCTCCAGCCCTGTGATACGGTCGGCTACATCTCCCAGCGCCGTCAGCATGATGATGGGGATGTCCGATTCTTTGCGCAGCTCCTGGCAGACCCCATAGCCATCCAGCTTCGGCATCATCACATCCAGCACCACCAGGTCGGGATCCTGCTTGTGGAAAACCTCCAGCGCCTCCTCGCCGTCCGAAGCTGTGACCACGTCGTATCCAATCATGGACAGACGGGTTTCCAAGATGCGTCGAATGCTGGCCTCATCATCGACCACCAGAATCCGTTCCTTACGCTGTGCTTCCACGGTGCTGCAACTCCTGAACTTCTAACGGTACTCGGTAAAAGAGAAATCTGAAAAAGAACTGAGGTGGGCGCTAACTTGAGTTGGGCGGATACAGGAACCTCAGGGGCTGCTCCTCAGTTAGGCAGACTCACCGAGTGAAATTGAACACTCACAAGCAATCATCTGCAATTAACCAAAGCCGCACCCCAGGGATGCAGCTCCGGGAAACAAGCACCAAGCAGAAGGCCCTCTCAGCAGTCGATTCAATCTTGTTAAAAGCTCCAACTTCAATCCCACCTGATGATGCTGTCCAGTACCTGGTGCAAGGCACTCCTCCCCCCAAACCATTGCTCAAACCTGAGAGGCCTTCGTAAGAAGTTACTTTCCATAACCTAATTTATCATCCAAAATCGGCTGCCAACCCGCCTCGATGCTCTATTTTGCGGCTATTGGGCCGGACTTGATACATACCTTCACAACTTTTTCAGGCCGATGCCCATTTTTCGGGATGTCCCTCAGGAAAAGCTGGGGATCCTTGACCGTTTGCGGTGGGAACAGCGTAGCAACTGGCCAATAGCTCGGCGGAACGGATTTCTCGATCCGTATGATGCTCCAAAACACGCCGCAACAGACGTTCTGCCTCCAGCCAAGCAGCCAAAGGCAGGGAATCCTCCGGCAGAGGCAATGTCGAGTTGGGCAGGGATCCCAAGGCACGTAAGGCAGAAGCGGAGACCCAGGCAATTGGGCTGGGCCGCTGGGCCACCCGGCAGGGATCACAGATCAAGCCACCCCATTGGGGGCTGAAAAAAACGCTGCCGACCAACCCCCCTTGACAGAAGTAGCAGGCTTGTACCTGAGGGGCAAACCCTGCCAACGCCAGGAGGTGATACAACCCATGGGTGAGCAAGGGCAGAACGGCCTGTTCCGAAGCAGCCCGCTCGATGCGTTCCAAGTGTTCGACCAACACCACAAACAGCTCTTCCTGGGCTTGATCGGGCAAGGCCAACAGCAAGGCCACCTCCGCCAAGTACTGCGCTGCTGTGAGATGGGCCAAGCTGCGGCTGAGACGAGGAAAAGTCTGCAGGGTTTCCGCTTGGACAATGCGCTGTAAACGCTGGGAGGTATCTGCTTGGGCAGACCAGCGCCCCCGCACCATCAGCAAATCGTTGATGACAAAAGGCTCCATCCGCCCGCCCAGCTTGGAAGGCTGCTTACGGGATCCCTTGGCCACCGCCCGGATCAACCCTTGCTCGCGGGTCAAGATGGTTACAATCCGATCCGCCTCTCCCAGTGGGATCCCTTTGAGATTGATGCCCGTAACCCGATAGGTGCGCCCACTCATGGGGTTCCTCTGGCTTTCAGCTCTTGCATCAGCTCCAGCCCCCAAGAGGTGCCGATACGGCTGGCCCCCGCCTGGATCATGGCCTCTGCTTGAGCCACCGTGCGAATGCCGCCCGACGCTTTCACCCCCACTTTGCCGCGGCTGAGTTGCCACAACAGTTGCACATCTGCCAGCGTCGCCCCCCCCATCCAGCCAGTGGAGGTCATCAAAAAAGCCGCCCCCGCATCGATACAAATCTCCCCGGCCAGCTTTTTCTCCTCCTCGGTCAGCAGAGCCGTTTCCAAAATGGCCTTGACGCAAACCCCCGTTTCTTCCACCAGTTGGGCAATCTCGGCATGGAGGCGATCCAGCTCTCCCGCCTTGAGCCAAGCCAAGTTGATGCGGACATCCAGCTCCCGGCACCCCTGCTCCACCGCCAGTTGGGCCTCGTAGAGCTTAGCCTCTGCAGTGGTTGTGCCCAGGGGAAACCCCACCACCGTGCTCACCTTGACCGGGGATCCGTGCAGCCGCTCCACCACCCGCGGCACGTAGCAAGGAGGAACACAAAAAGTGGGGAAGCCATAGCGCAAGGCAATCTCACACCCCTGGTCAATCTGTTCTGGAGTAACCATCGGCAACAGCAGAGTATGGTCGATGTACTCCGCCAAATTGAGCGAGCTATCCGCTATGCCCTTGCGCTCCAGAGAGAGCATTGGTCGATCCCCCAGCACCCATCTTTACTCTAGCTTCAGTTTTCACCTACAGGGATCCCCAAAGAGGGCTGAGCCTCTGGCCACAGCCAACCCACCAGGGCATCCCTTCGACCCCACAGTGTCCATTCCCTCGGCACAGCTCACACAGGCTGCTGCCCGATTGCGAGCCCTGATTGACTCGCGGGGGGGCATGGGTTAACTGTACTCAGGCACAAATGCGGGGCAAAGGGGCGGGTGCCGAGGTCACCTGCAGCAATCGGGGGATGCGGCTGCTGTCGTAGATGCGAAATTCTTTTTCCAAGATGGCTTTTTCGTCGCGCACCGCCTGGTTCAACACAATGGATCCCTCTGGATCGGAGACGGAACGGTGAAAAGTGCCGGGAGGAATGCGCAAAATGCCTCGGTTCGCTTCCAGGCGCACAATATGGAAGGGATCCCTCCAGCTAAAATTCACCAGGTAAAACGTCCGTCCGCCCCATAGAGCCAGTAGGTTGTCCTCTTGGTGTGGATGCATATAAAACTGCCAATAGCCCTGAGGATTATTGGGGGGACTGATGGCCGGCCCATCGTGGTAAACCAAATCGCGGGCGTTGGATCGCGCAACCGTGATGTCGAAAAAGCGCACGCCGGGAGTATCTCGAAATTGATGGAAAGGCAATAGGGCAAACATGGATCTCGACATAGGGACACTTGACCAACGACAGGAAGATAAAGAGGTTTTCACACTGTTTCCCGCTGTTTCGCAGTGTGAAGGGGAAGCTATGTCGTAGTTTAGTCAGGTGCGGCGGAGGGTTCAAACCTGAGATAGCATCACATCTATGCGCAGATCGAATAGATGGGATCCATGAACATCTCGCAACTGCAAACCCTGGTGGCTGTGGTGGAGCGGGGAAATTTCAGCGATGCTGCCCTGCAATTGCACATTTCCCAGTCGGCGGTGAGCCGGGCCATTGCCAGCCTGGAGGAAGAACTGGGGGTGACCCTGTTGGTGCGCGGTCGCTTTGGGGCGCGCCTAACCCCGGTGGGGGAGCGACTGCTGCGCCATGTTCGCAAAATGCTGCAACTGCGGGAACAAATGGATTATGAGGCCAACCTGGAAAAAGGGTTGCGGGGGGGAAGTGTGCGGGTTGCCGCTTTTCGCAGTGCTGCAACCCATTTGCTGCCACCGGTGATCGCCCGCTTCCACCAACAATTTCCGCAGATTACCCTCACCCTCACAGAGGAAGATCCGGCCACTGTCGAACATCTGTTGCGATCAGGCCAGGTGGATATTGGCCTGTTGCCCCTGCCGCGGGCTGCTGAGGATCTCCAGACGTGGGAGATCGCCCGTGATGAATTCATTGTGTTGGTTCCGCTGAGTTTTGGGCCCCTGCCGGAAACCCTGACCTGGGAGGATCTTTCCCGTTTTTCCTACATTCTCTACAACTACGCCGAATGCACCACCGCGGTGCGGAACCACTGGGAAGCTGCCCACCAAACCCTCAAGGTGGCCTACTTGGTGAAGGAAGACTCCACCATTGTGAACATGGTGGCGCAGGGTCTGGGGGCTGCCATCTTGCCCCGCTTGGCCGCCATTCCCATTCCCGAAGGGATCCAGATCCGCCGGCTGCCGATCCCACTGGAGCGGGTGATCGGGGCTGCCGTTCTGGCCTCTGCGCTGCACCCGCCTGCAGTATTTGCCTTCCTGGAAGCCTTGCGGGGAAACCCATCCCAGTTGCCAAGTTAACATTGCATCGGGAGTACAAGGCAGCTTTGTTGACACCACGCTCATCCATCCAGTGACGCAAGCATTGGTTGCGGACAAACTGGGCAGGGCCTCATCCAAGGCTTGGTATGGCGCTGGAGCGGCGTTGAGGAGTTTGGCTTCCCTGACCAGCATGGGTTTATTTCATTGCAGGTCTATATCATTAGGGCAAAAACTGTCCTGGAAGGACGGGGCTTTAGACCCAGTTTTTGGGTAACGCAGTGAAAATCGGCGGCCAATGTACGTTGGGGCAAGGCCAGCAGATCCTCCCCCGCCAATTTTTGAAAAGACTTGCCCACCCCAGTTACCTTGCCCTTCAAGTGCGATCACTACCCTATCTCCAATCGCGCCGAGGAGATAGAGTTCTCCAGCCGTTGAAAGGGGTGGCGGGAATTACAACGGTTTTTTGCCCAAACCACTTTCTATTGCCCAGCGGGCCAGTTCTGTGCGGTTGTGCAGGCCGGTTTTGCCCAGCATGTTGCTGACGTGGCTTTCAACGGTGCGCTGGCTCACCCCAAGAACTTCGGCAATCTCGCGGTTGGACAGGCCCCTGGCCACGTACTGGATCACCTTGGTTTCTGTTGGCGTCAGCTCAATTTCCCGATCCAGTTTTATGACCGGCTGAATGCCCACATTCTGCACTTGTAACAGGCGCTCGGTATGTTTGAGAGAAGATTCCACCTGCGCCACCAATTCTTCCGGCTCAAAGGGCTTGACCATGTAAACATCTGCCCCTGTGGTCAGGCCGCGCACCCGATCCGCCGTCTGCCCACGCGCCGACAGAAAAATCACAGGTATCCAGTCTGTAGCACTGTTGGAGCGAATGGTTTCCACAAAGGTATAGCCATCCATCTCCGGCATCATCACATCGCAGATGATCAGGTCTGGAGTGAAATGGCGCATCGCTTCCAACCCCTCCAGACCGTTGCTTGCCGCCACCACTTCGTAGCCGCGAAACTCTAGGTAGTCCTTGGCCAGCAGGATTAAGTTCGGATCGTCATCGATGAGCAACAGTCGCTTCGGGTTGTCCACAGCTCACCTTTTGAGTGCTAAAAAGTTGAGTGCTAAGAAGCTCTAGGGAAAAAACACAACCCCTCCTGCTTTGAGGATCTTCACCGCAGGAAAACAATCCGTAAGTGCCCGATTCTTGTTCGCTAGATCAGGCAGCAGTCCGTGATAACTGTGCCTTACCCCTAGTCTCTAGGATATCACACATGGAAGTGGAAGCACATACTTGGGAAACGTTGGCAATAGTATCTCTACGCAATTTAGGGACTTCAGTTGGTAACCTCATCCCAGGAACTTGGCAGAGCTGGCCTCTGCTTGAGACTCGCAGTACCCAATACATAGCCGTAATCTACCTGAGAACCCGTATCTCATCTATATGTCATATATCTATATGCTTAAGTACCCATGTATCTGACATCTGCTACCTGTTCATAGTGTCCGTATGTCTTCTGGCCGGGGTTTCCACGTAGGCAGGCGGGCAGAGCTGATGGAGAATGGAAGAAAGCCTGCGCTTTAACGACAGCCGACATGGGGAGAACGGGTGGAAAAGGGCACACTGGTGGAGTTTCGTTACAATAACGACCGTGTGTTGGCAGTGGTTCAGGGCACCGAGGGCAAGAAGAACCTACTGCTGGGGGTGCCTTCTGGGCAGGTTCACAGTGTTCACCCTCGCCAGATTACCTTTGCTTTGAACGGGGGATCCAGCTTCACGGCTTCCGACATTCCCGGCTTTTGGCAGGCGGTGCAAGCAAAGTTGGATCCCGAAAGCTTGGCGCTGGCCTGGGAACTGGTGCAGGAGGAGCGGCGGTCTCTGAGCTTGGCCGAAATGGCTCAGCTGTTGTTTTCTGATGATTCCCCGGTCTCCACCTATGCCGCCTACCGCCTCTTGAGCGAGGATCGCACCTACTTCAAGCAAAAGGGGGAAAGCTACGAACCCCGCACTCCGGCTCAGGTGAAGGAGATCCTCCATCAAATGGCCGTCGCCCAACAACGGCAGCAGGAACAAGCAGAGTTTGAGGCCCACCTGCGGGAGGCTCTGGCTCATCCCGGTCAAGGGTATCCCTGGACTCCTGCCGAACGGGCCCGTTTGGAGTTGCTGGAGCGCCTGGCCCTGCAGGGAGCAGCAGCAGCCATTCGCAGCCACGAGGATCTCTCTTCCAATCTCAACCCGTCGGATCGGGAACGGGCCTCGCAACTACTGGAGCTGATGGGGTTTCCTGACACTCCGCAGGGGGCTTTTGAAGCTTTGGTGGCCCTGGGCCTGTGGAGCCGCCACGAGAACCTGGCCCTGCGCCTCACCGGGATCCCAACCCAGTTCCCGAAGGCGGTGGAGCGATACACCCAAGCCCTGCTCAGCCAGCCTCCCTCTTTCTGGGATCCCCACCTGCGGCAGGATCTCACCCACCTCCACACCTACACCATCGATGATGCCAGCACCCGCGACATTGACGATGCCCTCAGCGTCGAGTTCTGGTCGGATGACGCGGTGAAGCTCTGGATCCACATCGCTGATCCCAGTTGTTGGGTGCAGTGGGGGGATCCCCTCGATTTGGAAGCCCGCAAGCGTGGCACCAGCGTCTATTTGCCGGAGCGGGTGATCCCGATGTTCCCGCCGGAGCTGTCCACCGGCCCGATGAGCTTGGTGCAGGGAGAGGTGCGGCCCGCCCTCAGCTTTGGCATCCTCCTGGGATCCGACGGCCAGATCCGCGATTCCAAGATTTGCCTCAGCCAGATCAAAGTCACCTACCGCCTCACCTACGAAGATGCCGATGAAATGTTGGAGTTGGGGGCAGAGGCTCAACTGACGGCTATTGCCCGGGCAGCCCAGTGGCGTTATGCCTGGCGGATGGCTCAGGGGGCCATTCAGATCGGCCTGCCGGAGCAAGATATCAAGGTCATCGACGAGATCCCCCACCTCCGGGTAATCGAGGATACTCCTGCGCGGCAGATGGTGGCGGAAATGATGGTGCTCACCGGCGAGGTGGCGGCTCGCTTCGCCAGCCAAAATGGGATCCCGGTGCCCTATCGTCTGCAGCCGGCTCCCGACTTACCCCCACCCGAAGTGCTGGATAGGTACCCTCAGGGGCCAGTTCGGTCTTTTGCCATCATGCGGTGTCTATCGCGGGCGGAAGTGGCCACCCAACCTGGGCGACATACGGGGCTGGGTCTCGATGCCTACTGTCAGGTTACCTCCCCGATTCGGCGCTACCTAGACTTGGTGGCCCACTACCAGATCAAGGCCTTTTTGCGCGGGGATCCCTTGCCGTTGACGGAGGCGGATGTGCAGCAGCTGCTGCTGGGGATTGAGCCGGGCACCGCTGAGGCCAACCAGGTGGAGCGGAAATCCAAGCGCTATTGGAGCATCGAATACCTGCGCCTGCGACCGGGGCAAATTTGGCGGGCTCTGGTCTTGGGCTACCTGCGCGAGCAGGAAAACTTGGTGTTGGCCATGCTGGATGAGATCGCCTTTCGGGTGCCGGTGCGCCTAGAACGCCAGATTCCTCTGGGGGCTTGGATCGAGTTGGAAGTTGTGCAGGCGGATCCCCGTGCGGACGTAATTGAGCTGCGCGAGGTGGGACGAGAGGCGGCCATGTGCGGATAGATGCACCTTAACCTGCTGCTCACCCAATCTGCGCGGATAGCTGATACAACAGAGGGGGAAGTCTCAAAAGTCTGGATCGTGAATTTTCTTTAGGGGGGATCCCATGACTGCACGACCTTCCGGCCCACCTCCAATCGTTTACATTCTTTTGTTCGCGATACTGGGAGGCGGCGGCTGGTATGCCTATCGTTCCGGCCTGTTGGACTCATTCCTGAATAGAGGGAACACGCCTCCTATCCCCAGCCAGATTCCAGCTGCCCGGCCCCAAGCCCCAACAGCGCCCAACCCCCCTCAGGCCCAGGTACCCAACCCGCCTGCCAACGCCGTTAATCTGGATACTTCTCTGCCCAACCCAGCAGTGCTCCAGGTGGATGGCAGCGTCACGATGATCCGGATCGTCTTGGCCCTGAAGGGAGGCTACACCCAGCGCAACCCCGGCATTCCCCTCACCTATGGGATCCCGGATGGCAAGCCCAATGGATCCAATGCCGGCCTGAAGGCCCTGATGGAAGGTCGCATCCAGATGGCCGCTAGCTCCCGCCCCCTCAATGCCAGCGAAGTGCAGGCGGGTCTACAGGCGATCCCGGTGGCCAAAGATGCCCTGGCGGTGGCGGTGGGGGTGAACAACCCCTACAAAGGAGGACTGACGCTGCAGCAATTGGCCGATATCTTCCAGGGTCGGATCACCAATTGGAGCCAGGTGGGCGGCCCGGATCGGCGGATTCGGGTCCTCAATCGCGCCCCCCAGAGCGGCACCTACAGCGTTTTCCAAGAACTCGTGTTGTTGGGGCTGCCCTTCGCTCCCGATAACCCTCCCTACTTCACCACCGCCACAGAAGATGTCACCACCCCGCTGCTGCGGGCTTTGGGAGAAGATGGCATCACCTACAGCACTGTCGATCAGGTGCAAAACCAGCAAACGGTGCGGATTGTGCCCATCGACGGCCAGATGCCCACCCGTGAGGCCATCCAGAGGGGTAGCTACCCCTTGGCGCGGAATGTGTTTTTGGTGGCACCTCAGAGGACTAGCCCTGTGGTGGCCGATTTCATCAACTACGCGCTCTCGGATCAAGGCCAGCAAATCATTGGCCGCACTGAGTTCATCCCCCTCCGATAGCAACCCACAAGTAGGACTGAGATAGCCGCTGACAGCAAGCGCAGCGATATCTCTGGGCTTTTCCAGAAGACGCCTTCCACCTGCTCCTATTCAAGGCACTTAGTCGTTTCAGGTTAGAGTGAGGCGCCTGAGCTATTGAGAAAAGCCTTTGGCCGCGTGCGTTCAACGTTTTAGGGGTGGGTGCAGCGTCCTAGTTTGAATCCAGATGACCCTAGATGTTAGAGAGGGGGCCCTAATTTTCACCAAAGTTCAATTTTTCAGTTCTCTCGGCGCACAGCGCTCTCATGCCACTTGCCCAACACCATGTCGGATAGAGCACTCAAGGAAATAAAGATCAGGATCCCCAAGCCGGTGACCAAGATCAAGGCCGCAAACATGCGGGGCACCTGCAGGTTGAAGCTGGAGATCAAGATCTGGTAGGCGATCCCGGCCCGTTGCCCGCCAGTACCAGCGACAAACTCCGCCACTACTGCCCCAATCAAAGAAAGGCCACCGCTGATGCGCAGGCCCCCCATGAAGTAGGGCATGGCACTGGGCAGCCGCAAGTAGATCAACGTTTGCCAGCGGTTAGCCTTGTACAGTTGGAACAGGTTGAGCAGGTTGTGATCGACGCTGTTCAGCCCCAGAGTGGTGTTGGAAAGAATCGGGAAAAAAGCCACAATCCAGGCGCACACCACCATCGCGGCAAAGGTGTTGTTGCGCAGCCAAATGATGATCAGCGGGGCGATGGAGACAATGGGCATCGTCTGTAAAATCACCGCATAAGGGAAAAAGCTGCGCTCGATCCATTTGCTCTGGGTGAACACAATCGCGACCAAAAGCCCCGACACTGTGGCAGCCAAAAAGGCCACCACCGTAATTTGCACGGTGATCAACAGGGAAGGAAAAAGCGTTCCCCAGTCGCGAACGAGGGTTTGCGCCACCAAAATCGGCCCCGGCAAGAGGTAGTGGGGCACTCCTGTTACCCGCACTGCCACTTCCCAGCCCACCAAGAAGAGGATCCCGACGATAAGGGGGGCAATCACTTCCAGGTTGAACCAACGGCCCAGATTCAACCCCTTTGCAGGCACCCCTGAGCCGGCACTCGGCATGTTTGCCTCATCCATGGGTTGGGGTCTGAGCTTTTCTTCAACCGCGCCGGTCAGCTTGGGCAGAGACCAATCTGGCCAATGGAGAGGCCAGCTCTCCCCCAAGCCAACAAGGGATCCCAGCCAACGGCGCCATGGCTCGAGAAGCTGGACAAACAGGTCGAACATATCGTGAGGTTGGGGCATCAAGGGACTTACGCAACAGAGAGAACACCGCTAAGCCAGGGATCCCATCAGCGCAAACGTCCAGCAGAGAGGGGGCGCAAATAGGGGGGATCCTGAGCTGAGCCGTGCATGGCCTCGTGCAGACGGGCCGACACTTCACGGCAGTAGTTGTTGTAAAGGGAAGAGGTGCGAAAGTCTTCCGAGCGGGGATAGGGCGCATCGATGGGAATATCGGCTATCACCCGCCCTGGGCGAGCCGCCATCACCACCACGCGGTTGGACAGGTAGACAGCCTCGTAAATGTTGTGGGTAACAAAGATCACCGTCCAGCGCTTTTCTTGCCACAGCTCCAACAGGTCGCTGTTCAACTTGCTGCGGGTGATTTCATCCAGAGCTCCGAAGGGTTCATCCATCAGCAACACCTGCGGCTTGGTTACCAGGGCGCGAGCAATGGAAACCCGCATGCGCATGCCGCCCGATAGCTCGCGGGGAAAACTGCGCTCAAACCCCCGCAGGCCCACCCGTTGCAGAGCTTCCAAGACATCTCGATCGGCTTTTGGCTTGGGCTCACCTGCCAACTTTAAGGGTAGCCCCACATTGTCCATCACCGTCGCCCAAGGCATAAGGGCCGGTTCCTGAAACACAAAGGCCAACTTGGGTTCCCCTTGGGGAGCATCCTTCTCAAGATTTTGCCCCCATTCGATAGAGCCTGTGGTCAGATGCCCCAGACCTGCCACCAACCGTAGCACTGTGCTTTTCCCACAGCCGGATGGCCCCACCAAGCTAACGAACTGCCCTTCTTGGATGGTCATATTCATGTCCTGCAAAGCCACCGTGCCATTGGAATAGACCTTGCTGACATGGTTGAGGGTGATGACAGGGGCAGGCATGGCTGGCAATTCCCGGAGCAGAGGAAGCACACACTTTCAAAATAACCCTCTCTGCCGCCTCTGCTTGGTAGGCGTAACTACAACTCTTTCCCTCAGAACCGGTTTCCAGAGAGTTTCTCACGGAAAGCTTGCGATGACCCAAATCGGAGCAGCAAGTCGGTATGATGTTGCCGACCACCCTCTGGCCAAGGAACACATGGGATCCCCATTTAAACCGGTTGCAGGTGCTGTTACAGCCCCGCGAGGATTTCGAGCCGCTGGAGTGGCCGCTGGCCTCAAGCCCTCAGGAGCTGCGGATCTGGCTTTGATCGTTTCCGAGTGCGATGCGGTTGGGGCAGGCGTTTTTACCACCAATCAGGTCAAAGCAGCCTGTGTTACCTACAACCAAGGGATCCTCGCCCAACAGCAGCCGGTGCGGGCCATCCTCTGCAATGCTGGGCAAGCCAACGCCTGTACCGGAGAAGAAGGAGAGCGCAACAACGCCCAACTGGCCCTCTGGGTGGGAGAACGGTTGGGGATCCCGGCCCATCAGGTGCTCACGGCCTCCACAGGGGTCATCGGGCGACAACTGGAAATGCCGAAAATCCAAGCAGCCCTGCCTGGCCTTATCGACAGCCTCTCTCCAGAGGGGGGGGAGAGCGCCGCCCGCGCCATCATCACCACCGACTTGGTGACCAAAAGCGTTGCCCTGCAGGCCGAGATCGACGGGTACACCGTCAGGGTCGGGGGCATTGCCAAGGGATCCGGCATGATCCACCCCAACTTGGCCACGATGCTGGCTTTTTTAACCTGCGACGCGGCTGTGGATCCCCGCCTGTGGCAGCAGATCCTCAAGCAAGCTGCCGACCTCAGCTTTAACCAAATCACGGTGGATGGGGATACCAGCACCAACGACATGCTCTTGGCTCTGGCCAACGGCCAAAGTGGGATCCCAACCCTGCAAGCCGGCACAGAAGCTGCCCAGACTTTGGCGGAGATGGTCAACCAAGTTTGCATTCATCTGGCTAAGGCCATTGCCCGCGATGGGGAAGGAGCTACCAAGCTGCTGGAAATTCGGGTGTGTGGGGCTGTGGATGATGGGGCAGCCCGGCATATGGCCCGTGTGATCGCCAGCTCTCCCTTGGTGAAGGCGGCAGCTTTTGGCAACGATCCCAACTGGGGACGGGTGGCAGCCGCCGCCGGCCGAGCCGGGATCCCTTTTGACAGCCGCCGGTTGGATATTCGTCTGGGGGATTTTCTGCTCATGCAGGCGGGAATGCCCCTGGCTTTCGATCGCAAGGCAGCCTCTGAGTACTTGAAAGGGGATCCGGTGACCTTTACCGTGGATCTCCATCAGGGATCCGGCCAGGGCGTGGCCTGGGGCTGCGATCTCAGCTACGATTACGTGCGCATCAACGCCGAATACACCACCTAACGGGGGATCCCAACCATGACCACCGAATCGAACGCAAATAACGGCTTTTCTACCGAAGCCCAAGCGGCTCTGGCCAAGGAAGCGAGGCTTTCCCTATCCGGTTGGCAGCAAGAGGTGAGTCGAGGCTTAGCCTTGGTTTCATGCCACCAACATCCGCAACGCACCGGCCCACAACCTGGTGCAACTGGGCATTGGCGGCTGGCAAGTGCCACGGCAAGGGGTGAAGGTGTGCCGGGAGCGGGCCACCCACATCCTCACCGTTACCGACATCACCGAAATGGGCTTGGATGCAGCCGCCGATTTCGCCCTCGAAAAAGCCCTAGACGGCACCGATTGTGTGTACATCAGCTTCGATATCGACTGCATCGATGCCGGCTTTGTACCCGGTACAGGCTGGCCAGAGCCGGGTGGGCTGCTGCCGCGGGAAGCGCTCTACTTGCTCAAGCGCATTGTGCGGGAAGCACCGATCTGTGGCCTGGAGGTGGTGGAAGTCTCTCCCCCCTACGACATTAGCGATATCACAGCTCTAATGGCCACCCGAGTTATTTGCGATACGCTGGCCCATTTGGTGGTATCTGGGCAACTGCCGCGCCGAGAGAAGCCCGCCTACATCCACCCGGAGGCGACGCCAGAAATGGTCGGCGACTGGAGGTAAGAGATGCACGAGACCGACATGACCCGCGCCTTGATCCAAACACTACGTGACTGGTGGCAAAGTCAGCCGGGACAGCCTCAGATTGCTCGGGTGCACCTGGTGGTGGGACAGTTTACCTGTGTAGAGCCGGCCAGCCTAACCTTTGCCTATGCCGCACAAACCCAGGGTACTTTCCTACAGGGATCCCAGTTGGTCATCCGGGAAACGCCGCTCATTGCCTATTGCCATCCCTGCGGCCAAGAATACAAGCCAGAAATAGGCCGGCGCTATGCTTGCCCCAACTGTGGATCCCCGATGGAAGAGATTCGCTCGGGCCGAGAGCTGAAAATTGACTACATCGAAATTGACTACATCGAATGTTCAACAAACTTCACCCCACCGGCGCAACCAGAAGTCGCCTAGGCCGCTCCAAAGCTAAGTCCCAGAAGGACAGCTGCTCCCAAGCTGAGGATGAACATCAAGCCGGCAGGCATTAACGTTCGGGTTTTGCGGTAGCGCAGGGCGAATACGATAGATCCCAGCACTGTCGTCCCCAGGCCCAAGCCCAGCCCCCAGCGGGGATCCACCCCCAGCAGCCCATAGCTGACTCCGCTGAGGGCGGCCCCAACCAGCCCCCCGATGAGAGACTTGGAGCTTTTGCCTTTGCTATAGCCGATTGCTCCGCCCACCAAAAGCAGTGCCCCGTAGACCAGCAAGGTGATTTGTGCGGCCAGCATGATGGGAAAACCTTGTCCTCTCCGGGCTTAATCCACAAGGATATCGCGAATCAAGGGCAAGCGAATGCTGATGTAGCGATTGAGAATTGAGGCATCGACACTGCTGAGGGCGTGTTTTTTCTGACAGGCGCTCAGAAGCAGGTTCACCAAGTCATCGTCACGCTTTGTGAGCCAATCTGGCCTGCCAATCTCGCTGACCAAAGACCAAAACTGGCGTACCATTTCAGGAGTCATGGCATCCATTTTGTGGAGATAGGGGCTGAACTGCAAAAGAATGGTCTAGGCCATCGATTCGATTCTAGAAAAAAGACCTCATCCCCGAGGACAATATTTCAGCTCCGTCACAACTTAGGATAAGATGTTATGCTTTCCCACAAAGCTCAGCAAGCAGTGCCCCTTCTGGCTTTGTGAGGATCTTAGGAAGGTAAACTGGCAACTCCTGACATATATCAACATTAGGCGTTAAAAAACGATGATTCCTGTCAAAATCTCGACATCAGCATCAGAAGGTTCACAAGCCCCCTTATCCAAGCTGTAAGACAGGGAATCTGGGCGAGCAGGGGCTAGCGCAAGGCGTACTGTAACCTATAGGCTCCTTCTTCTCGTGGCTTATGGGTGTTGGCCCGCAGGGTATAAGTGCCGGTGCGGGGCAGAAAGGCAATCATCAGAGCATCGGTTCCACCCCCTTGGTCATCATCCCAAGCCCTGACTTCTCCACTGGGATCCAGCAGCTGCAAAAAGGCATCGAAATCGGAGCTGGTCATGGAAGCGATCAGGATCTGGCCGGCGCGGGCGGCAATGGGATATTCGTCCATCCAACTGCCATCCTCGGGATGCTGAAGGGATCCCTCCTGCAGACGGCCCGATAGGCTTTCCTGCCAATCTACCTGGGTGAGGATATAGGTGAGCCGGTAGTTGCCGGTGGATTCCGGCTCAAAGCTGGTGGCCCGCAGGGTATAGGTGCCTCCCTCCGGCAGACGCACTGCCAACAGGGCATTCACATCCAGGCCAGAGTCATCGTCAAAGCCAATCACCCGCCCTTGACCGTCCACCAGCTCCAGATAAGCATCAAAATCTTCGCTCTCTAGGGCCGCAATCAAAATCTGTCCCGGCTCAGCGGTGACGGGGATCCCATCCCAAAAGCTGCCGTACTGGCGGCTGACTTGATCTCCCACCTCCAGCGCTCCCGCCACGGTTTGGCTGCCTCTCCACAGAGCAGAACGGGTCAGCGCAGATCCCACCGGCAAGCCTCTCTCTCCCACCCGATCCAGCAGCCGACAGCCGCCGGCCAACCCCAATGCCACCAGAGCCAGAGTCAAACGGGATCCCCAACGGCGAGGAGATGCGCAAGAACGATACCAGCTCAACATCGGAAGGGATCCCTTTCTAAAGAATGGCAACTGTAGACTGATCCTACCCCCTGATTGATTGAGCGAAAAGTTGGTCAGCCGAGAGCAAACTGTTGGCCTACAGGGTTTCCCAAGCTTGCAAGACGGCTTCTAGGGCCAGCCGCCCATGGTAGAGATGGGTTCCCCCCTGCAAGTAGACGGTGTAGGGATCCCGCATCGGCCCATCGGCAGACAGCTCGGCGCTGCTCCCGGCAATAAAGGTGCCTGCTGCCATCACCACCGGGTCTGCATAACCGGGCATCACCTCCGGAACTGGGGTGAGGTAGGAATCCACAGGAGAACTGTTTTGAATGGCGTGGCAAAAGGCCTGCAGCTTTTGCGGGGATCCCAATTGAATGGCCTGGATGATATCGGTGCGAGGAGCTTGAGGCAGAGGCGAGACCGGGTAGCCCAGATCAGAAAACACCTGCGCCGCCAGATGGGCGATCTTCACCGCTTCGGCCACCATCTGCGGGGCCAAGAACAAGCCTTGAAACAGAAGGCGGTTGAGATCTAGAGTTGCCCCCCCCTCCGAACCAATGCCCGGAGCCGTTAACCGACAAGCGGCTTGCTCCACCAGCTCTGCCCGCCCGGCCACATAGCCCCCTGCGGGAACGAGGGTGCCCCCCGGATTTTTGATCAGGGATCCGGCAATCAGATCTGCGCCCACATGGGTTGGCTCCTGGGTTTCCACAAATTCGCCGTAGCAATTGTCCACAAAAACCACAACTTCGGGGTTTTGCGCTTTGACCATTTGGATCATCTCGGCAATCTGGGCAATGGAAAAGCTGGGCCGCCAATCGTAGCCACAGGACCGCTGAATGTGAACCAAGCGGGTTTGCGGTCTGAGGGCGGTTTTCAGGGCCTGCCAATCGACAGTTCCCTCCCGCAAATCCAACTGGCGGTAACCGATGCCAAACTCCCGTAGGGATCCCCGCCCGGAACCCCGCAGACCGATGACCTCTTCAAGGGTGTCGTAAGGGGGGCCGGTAATCGCCAGCAGCTCATCCCCCGGACGCAGCACCCCAAACAAAGCACAGGCGATGGCATGGGTACCAGACACCATCTGCAGCCGCACCACTGCTGCCTCACAGCCCATAATCTGGGCAAACACCCGATCCAAAACCTGCCGCCCCTGGTCGTCGTGGCCATACCCCGACACCCCGGCAAAGTGATGGGATCCCACCCGCTGGTCGCGAAAGGCCCGCAGCACCCGCGCCAGGTTCTCTCTGAGGGTCTTCTCCACCGCCTGAAACTGCTCCTGTAGAGCCTCTTCTGCTCTGTCTAAAAGCTCTGCCGCCTTCAACGGGATCCCTCCGCCCACCCAGTCTGCCCCACCTTTTGCACACCAAGCTGGTTTCGAGGGTAGCATTTCAGCCACCCCGGAAAGAGTTGGCCTTCTCCCCACCGCTCCTCAAGGTGACTGCAGCGGCAGAACCGAGTTCCAAGTTCTTATGTACTTATGTAGCTCTCCGATAGAAACCTTACAGCATGGAACAGTGAACGACAGGCTTGTCAAAGCTAATACCGACAACAACACCATCTCTCAAGTCGAAAGCCTCATATTGATAAAAAATCGATAAAAAGCTTAATTTATATCAATATCCCTTCATTTTTGCTGTCAATGGCTATCGAATCAAGATGCTGCTAGGCTGTAGGATAATACCAACATACTCTGGAGGAAAGCTGAAGCATCTGGATTGCCGAGCTTATGGGCAATACGGCCCACGTTTAGTCTCTCAAAAACAGGTCAGAGTTAGAGACATTGTTTAACCAACTCAGAATCCAGCTCAGGAAGATTTTTAGCAGGCTAGATCTGTCTATGGGTTTGATGATAGATTTGGCTTTTGACTGAGGAACTTGCAACTTAAACTCTAAAAAACCTTTCCCAAAGACACTCAACACAGCCAATAGAAGTGCATGTCTTGCAGGGCGGGGATCCCGCTTCTCTACAGAGCTCCTGCGATTCGGGAAAATCTGGAATTCAACATCTCTGAAACATTAAGAGAGCCTAAATTTATTCTTAACCTCTGGCAGAGATCCTTGAGCGAGATGTTAACCTAGACTTAACCCAAGAGGTTAGTGCCACTCCCAAAGCCGATCTGCTCACCCTTGATGACAGGGCTCCATTTTTGCCAATTAAAGGGCTGACGTCGCCTGTGAGCTGGGATCGCTTTCCAGAGTTAGAGGGATCCCAGGTGGGGATGAGGCGCTATCTCAGGTATAAACCGACATGACTGGGAGAGTCCTCATGACTAAGCTTGTGATCCAAGGGAAAAACGTCGAGATTACCGACGCCATCCGCAGCTACGTTCAAGAAAAAATTGAGCGTGCTGTCAGTCATTTTGCCCAGATCACCAGTGAGGTTGATGTCAATCTATCGGTAGCCCGCAACCCCCGTATCAGTGCCAGCCAATCTGCCGAAGTGACCGTCTACGCCAATGGCACCGTGATCCGGGCGGAAGAAAGCAGCGAAAACCTCTATGCCAGCATCGACCGTGTGGCCGACAAGCTGGCCCGCAAGTTGCGCAAATACAAAGAACGGAACGGCATTCACCGCGTCCGCCACACCCCCAAAACCTCCGTGGCAGTGGCCCAGCAGCCCGTCACCGATCCGCTAAATACGGAACGGCAAGCGGAGTTACCCGCAGAGGTGGTGCGCACCAAATACTTCGCCATGCCACCCATGACGGTTCAGGAAGCGTTGCACCAGTTGGAGCTGGTGGATCACGACTTCTACGTTTTCCGCAATATCGAAAATGGCGAGATCAACGTTATCTACGTCCGCAACCATGGCGGCTATGGCCTGATCCGCCCCCGCTAAGGCTTGGTGAAGATGCGTGGTGAGCTCTCCTCCCAACTTACTTCTCCAGGATCCAGCGGCACTTTCTATCTGTTGCTACAGCTCACCGATTCTGCCCTGCCGATTGGGGCTTATTCCCACTCCTGGGGCTTGGAAGCTGCCGTTCAAGCGGGTCAACTTCGCGATCGGGCTGGGGTGCAGCAGTACCTGTTGGGGGTTTTGCACATGGGCTTAGCCCCCACCGAGGGCAGAGCCTGTGCCTTGGCCCATCGTCTATCCCGATTGGGATCCGAGTCGGGAGTGGAGAAGCTGCAGCAACAGCTGCAAGCAACCCGTTGGGCGGCAGAGCCGCGCCAAGCCAGCCTAGATTTGGGGAAACGCCTAGCTCAACTGGCAGAACGCACCTGGGGAATCTCTGTCCCCAAGGCAGAGGGGGATCCACTGCATCATTCCGTGGTGTTTGGCTGGATCTGCGCTCAGGCGGGCATTGGGTTGGAAGATACCCTGCGTGCCTTCTTGTTCTCCTCCCTCACTGGGCTGGTCTCGGCAGCGGTGCGTCTGGTACCTTTGGGGCATACCGAGGGGCAAAGCCTATTGGCTCAGTTGTACGAGCCCATCGAGGCAGTGGTACACCAAGAGATCCTGCCGGTTGTGAAGCGGGCCGAAAGGCCAAACCTCTCCCCCAGCTGGCCGGCTTTGGGCAGCTTCACCCTCCTACAAGAACGCGATTGTCAAGTCCACCAACAGCTCTATTCCCGCCTTTTTCAATCTTGAAAGCCGTCAACCCTCACCCCTAAACCCTTCTCCCAGAGGGAGAGGGGAGTTCAGCTAGAAATCGCAGGAGCCCCGCACTGTACCCGTAGGGTCACTGCCGGGAGGAATGCGCTTTGATGAAGTACAATGAACTTATGAGCCAAG
>NZ_JBSSAB010000030.1:0-43669 GCF_054058195.1 Thermostichus sp. OS-CIW-29 | reverse complement strand
GAACTCGGACGTGAAACGCATCAGCGGCGAACCTACTGGCAGGGCGACCTGCTGGCAACCTAGCTCGGTGCCAGGCCCACCACCCTAACCCAATCAAGAGGAACCCAATCAATAGGGGGGTTGGCTTCCGTCAAGCCTCTCTACCTGAAAGCTGACACTATTGGGTGAAGGCAAGCTAGTGAGGTAACAGTTTTGTCGACCATTAGCTTGCCATGTTACCTGCTCTACACCAGTTGGCTCGTTCTGCCAGAGCGGTCTTCGTGTACGGCATGGGAGAGGGGGGGATGTAATCCAACTTCACGATCCCTATCCGTAGTTACTCTTGGCATCTATCGACATCTAGCAGCAGCAGTGAGCTTGCAGTCGGGGTTACGAGGGATCCTCAGCCCACAGGTGATCGACGAACCGAGGGGAGTGGGAGAATCCCTGGCGGACACGGAGGATTTGATCCAGGTTTGGCATGGACGCGGGGAGGGGCAAATTTACATCTGGGTCAGGTTCCATGCTCCTTATTCTGGCCATCCTGAGAGTTTTGTCCAGGGATCCGCTCTAGCCCAAAGGTATGGAGTGGGGCTGCACACCCACTTGGCGGAAACTCGCCGAGGAGTGGAAACTCTACAGGCTCGCTATGGATTGACCCCGGTGCAGTGTTTGAAACGCTGGGGATCCCTGAGTGCTCAGACCTTGGCCGCCCACTGTGTGCATGTGGGGGCTGAAGAAATCGAATCGAGGAGATGCGGTTGGCGGTGTTTCTGCAGCGGTTGGGATCGGGGGATGGAGCTGCTCTGCCGGCGCAACAGGCTTTGTGGATGGCTACACAAGGCAGTGCCGCCTGTCTGGGTCTGGAAGGGGAAATCGGCAGCTTGGAGGTGGGCAAAAAAGCGGATTTGATCTTGCTGGATTTGCGCGTGGGCACCGCTAACCGCTATGCCAAAAAGCTCGCCACCTGCTTGTGAGAACCTGTGGGCTGCATTTTGACCGTGACTCTATTGCACAGCTCAAAGCGGCCCTCGTCGGGCATATGCTCGAAGAATGTGTTAGGCGTCAGAGGAGCAGCGACAGCCTGGATCACAGATATAACCCCTGGTCATTCGTCAGTGGTGCGGAGCGAATTGGGGGCATCCTAACCCCGCCAGCGGGCTTTTGGAGCATCCTGTGAATAGCTCTCAGGGTGCTTGCACGGGCGGTGGGTTGTTGCGCAAAAACGGCTGTACGGCTACAAATCCCAACCCAAACGATCCAATGACTAAGACGACTGCAGCGGCCATCCAAAGTACGGCAGAGCCCTGGGATCCGTGATGTTGCTCCCGTACCCGCTGATAAATGCCGGTGGAATAGGCTGAGGAGTCTGCCTCGCCGAGATAGGGATCCGGGCCGCCCCTATCCTGCATCAACTCGTCCAGGGAAGGAACCTGGTAGCCAGTGCGGGGGTAGGGCTCGGCAGAGGTGTGGGTGGAAGGGTGGCGAAGGGAATCAAAGGAGGACGGGGCAAAGCCGTTGGATGAGAAGGAGGGGGTCTCGTTGCGGGTCTGTCGGCGCTTGAGGCGATTCAAAAAATCGTAGCTGGGAGGGGCTTCCGGTTGGCCGGGATTGGCAGTCGGGCTGTTCTGTTGGAAAGAGGCTTCAGAAGCTGCAGCAACTTGGGCAGCCTGGCCATTTGCGTCAGCAAGCCGTAGGCTGATTTGCTGCAGGCGCTTCAGGGTGTGGCCCAATTGCCCCTGGAACTCTCGGGTGATGGCAGCGAGCTCTCCAGACAACTGCTGATGCAGAGCGCGCAGGTGCTGGTTTTCCGAGGAAAGCAGGCTTACCTGCTGACGGGCAGACTCCAACTCTTCGGCCACTTGTTGATACACCTGAATCGGCACCACCCCTGGCCCCGTCTCCATTGCGGCAGGGGAGCGAAAGCCACTGGGGTTACTGTTGCTGTTGCGAGCGCCAGAGGGGCTAGAACCCCGAAAACCGTATTGCATAAATTGGGATCGACTCGGAAGGACAGGGGGCTGGGACAGCTTGACACAGAGGGATCCAAGATATCAGGGATCTCCAAGGATAGTGCTGAACACCGGCAATCTAAAGGCGTGCAGCTCTAGCTTTAGTGTAAGCCGCGATTGCTACCCCAAGCATACCGCTAAGCCTTTGGAATGGGCGATCCCTTCACAGCAATTTTTCCCGCCCACAAGCGCCATTTCCCCGCTGCTTCCAGGGAGGGCCGGCTTGCGCTGTCGTTCCCACGTCACGAATACTCCCCCACCAAGTCCGGGGAGCCTGAAGATTCGGAATCTGAGGCAGAGGAGTCCCGCAGCAGCCGCTCCAGATCCCGTCGCAGAGGTGGTTCCAACTGTTCCAGCTCATTGACAAAGTCTTTTATACCCTGAAACTGGCGATAAACGGAGGCAAAGCGCACGTAGGCCACCTCACTTAGGTGTTGCAGGCGCTCCAGCACCATCTCGCCGATGCGCAGGCTGGTTACCTCTTGGGCATCTTCCAATTGCAGCTTTTCTTCGATCTCATTGACCAGCTCTTCCATCTGTCTGACGGTGACGGGGGTTTTTTGGCAGGCACGCATCACCCCTTGCAGGATCTTGTTGCGGTTGAAACTTTCGCGGGATCCATCTCGTTTGATGACCATGATGGGCATGAACTCGATGCGCTCGTAGGTGGTGAAGCGGTAGCCACAGGACATGCATTCTCGCCGCCGCCGCACACTCTGGCCACCTTCTGCCGAACGAGATTCCAAAACTCGGATTTCTTGTTTGCTGCAGCGGGGACATTTCATGGCTTGCAGTCCTTACAAAGCGACAGGTGGGTAGGAGGGTGCCTCAATTTTACCGGATGCTTAATCTTCTGGTGCTTAGACAGATTGCGAATGAGATGGACTCTGTTCGTCGAGTGCAGATTGCAAGGGATCCCACCAAGCAGCGGCTTGCGCCTGGATCTGGGCCTTCAGCTCCGGTTCCATGCGATCCAAATGGATCAATACCCATTTCATTCTGCCCAAGGGGGCTAAGAGGGATCGCTGACGCAACAGGAAGTCCCAATACAACGTATTGATGGGGCAGGCTTGTTTGCCAACCTTTTCGCTGGGATTGTAGCGGCAATGGCGGCAGTAGTCACTCATTTTGCGGATGTACTGAGCAGAGGCGGCATAGGGTTTGGTGGAGAGCATGCCCCCATCGGCAAAAAGGCCCATGCCGATGACGTTGGGCTGCATCACCCAGTCGTAGCTGTCGATAAACACATCCTGAAACCACGCTTCTACTGCCTGGGGCTGAATGCCACTGATGAGGGCGAAATTGCTGAGCACCATTAGCCGCTGGATGTGGTGGGCATAACCATGACGGCGAATTTGATCCAGGGTGTGCTGCAGACAGGCCATGTCGGTTTTGCCCGTCCAAAAAAACTCTGGCAGGGGTCGCTGGTGGCCAAAAAAGTTGTTCTGGGCATAGCCGTTGGGCATCTGGTATTCGTAGAAGCCGCGCATGTACTCCCGCCAGCCCAGGATCTGGCGGATGAAGCCTTCGGCGGAGGGCAGGGGGATCCCGCCGCGATGGTAGGCTTGTTCGACGGCAGCGATGACTTCGTGGGGGGTGAGCAGGCCCAAGTTGAGGTAGGGAGAAAGCAGCGAGTGGAAAAGGAAGTCTTCCCCGGCTTGCATGGCGTCTTGCCAGGGGCCGAAGTGGGGCAGGCGCTCGTGGATGAAGTGATCAAGCACTTGCAGGGCTTGGGCGCGGGTGACGGCCCAGCCAAATCCTTCTAGAGATCCGAAGTGATGGCCGTAGTGTTGCTTAACTTTTGTGATCACGGCCTGGGTGATGGCGTCGGGGGGGAAGGTGAGGGGCTGGGGGTAGCGCATTCCGGGTTTGGGGGGATGGCGGTTTTCCCGGTCGTAGTTCCAGCGCCCGCCCAGGGGCTTGGGGCCATCCATGAGAATGCGGAAGCGTCTTCGCCCTTCGCGGTAAAAGTCTTCCAGAAGCAGGCGCTTGCGGCCTGAGGCCCACTCGATAAATTGATCAGCTGTCCAGAGGAAGTGGTTGTTTTCCAAGATCAGGAGGGGGCAAGGGAGGGTGGATCTCAGCTTTTCTATTTCATCTCGGACGGGAATATCGGCGGGCTGCATGAGGCGGATCTGCTGCAGTTGATGCTGCTTGGCCCAGGTTTGCAGCGGCTCGGCAAAGCCTTCCGCTTCCACATAGGTGACCGGGTAGCCCCGCTGTTGCAGTTCTTGGGCAAAGTGACGCATGGCCGACCAGACCAGCACCAGTTTCTGCTGATGGTGGTTGCGGGAGCTGGCCCACCGGTGAGATTCGATGAGAATGACGGGAACTCGGTCTGGGGATAGGGTCGAGAGGGAAGCGAGGGCGGATTGCTGGGGGTGGAGTTGATCCGCAAGGATCCAAACCCCTTCTGGGCCGGCAGATGGAGCGATCATGGGATGCTGAAGCTCTCGGTCTATGGGAGGAGCGCTGAGAATGACACAGGTTGAGTTTAGCTCTGGGGGGCAAGGCCAGGTGGCAGTTGCAAGGGATCCCAATGTCTGCTGAATCTCTGCGGATTGTTTTCAAAGCATGAACGGTACAGACGAGGAGAGAGAGACATTGCCGGAGAGACCCCACAGGCCGGGGGTCCCTTTCCTGCGGTGGTGGGCCGGGCTGGGGATGGTGGCCCTGCTGCTGCTGGTGATCTGGAATTGGACGGATCCCTTGCCGCCGGCGTGGGATGAGGCGCAGCATCTGCTGCAGGCGCAGGCTTTTGGGCTTCACCTGGGACGGTTTCGCTGGGATGGGCTGTGGGGGCAGCAGTTTTTGCATTTGAACCAGCGCTACCCCCCTTTGGCCTATTGGCTGGGGATCCCCTTGGCAGTTCTACATCCGTTCAGCCGGGCGGACGGGCAGTTGCTCAACTTGGGGTTGCTGGGGGTGCTGGTTCTGGCAACGCAGCGGCTGGGACAGCGGGTCTATCGCTCTGGGGAAGTGGGCTGGCTGGCGGCGGCGCTGCTGCTCCTCTATCCGGGGATCACGGCTTTGGCCCATGTCTACATGCTGGAGCTGCCGCTGGTGGTGGCGGTGACGCTGGCGTTTTGGGCGCTGTGGGCCTATGGGGAGAAGCCTTCCTGGTGGGGGGCGGTGGGGGTGGGGGCGGGGGTGGCGGCGGTGCTGCTCACCAAGTGGACAGGGGTGCTGTTTTTGCTGCTGCCTTTGGTGGGAGTTGCAGGTCAGGCCCTCTGGCGCTCTGGGAAAGCGGTGGGGTGGTGGAAAGGGATCCCTTGGCCGGCGCGGCTGGCCCACTTGGCCTTGGGGATGGGTGTGATGCTGCTTTTGTGCTGGCCCTGGTATGGGGCCAATTGGCTGTTTGTGCTCAGCAATGGCTGGGCTTACGCCGAGACTGCCCACTACTACATCACTTGCCCAGCGGGATCCCTGTGCTGGTGGACTGCCTACTTGCGCTTTCTGCCCCTGCAGATGAGCCCTTTTTTGTGTGGGTTGCCGCTGCTGAGCGGGTGGGGATCTCTGGACAGGCGAGAGGCAGTCTTGTGGGCCACCTACGGTTCGGGCTACCTTCTCTACACCCTGGTGGACATCAAAGATGTGCGCTTCACCCTACCCCTGCTGCCTCTCTTGGCCGTGTTATCAGCAGGCGGGATCCAAAAGGCTTGCCGGTGGTTGGAGGAACGCTGGGGTGCGTGGGCTTTGCAAAGGGGAGTCTGTGCAGGGCTAGTTCTGGGCTGCTTGGCCTTGGCCAATTTGGGTCGGCCCCTCACCCCAGGCGTGGCTCCTCTGTGGAAGGGGATCCAAATGCATTGGCAGGGGCAGCACCCCACACAGGAGCTGACGCAGTGGATCCAATCCTTGATCCAGCCAGGCTTGACCACCACGTTGGGAGTTCTCCCCAATACAGAGCTGATCTCTTCCGAAACCCTCACCTACTTAGCAGCTCTCCAGCGCTGGCCGGTCACATTCCGCGCTGCCGGGCAAACCCCCTGGCCGGAGCTGGAGCTCTCCTTGCTGGATGGGTTTGTGGATGCGGAAGGGGAACAGGGGATTATCGGCCCCTATGGCCCGACTAAGGAGCAGATCCGGCAGCACCTGCGCAGCAGCCCAGACTGGCGACAAGATCCGGCGGTGGAGTTGCCTACCTTGGGTCGGCTGCACACTTACTTCCCTCGCTTTTCAAAGGTGACGGTACAGGAGTGGCCTCTGGAAGCTGGGGAGGTGGAGCTGGTGGAGGTTGAGACGCTGTTGGAGCTGGGGATCCCCGCCTGGAAGTTACGCTGGCAAGGCCCAGCTCAGAACTTGGCCCAGACGCTGGTTTGGGCGCGGCTGGAAGATGGGCAAGGACGGGTTTTGGAGAAGCGGGCCTGGGTGCTGGGGCAGAATCGCCTGCAGCTCAACTCAACAGGCGGCTGGCTGGTGGAAGAGATCTTGACGCTGCCCACAACCGACTTCCCAAGAGGTGGCCTTCTCCACCTGGAATGGCAGTCGCCCAAAGGGATCCGCCATTCCCTACACCAATCCTGGAGAGGATCCCTGTCGAGCTTCCCGAAGGAGGGATCCCCCCTTGTAACGGATCCCTTGTTTCCTCTCCGCGAGGCGGCCAGAGCTGCTGCCGCTGGGGATCTGCAGGCCCTCTCCCTTTACCTCAATGCCTGGACAACCCTGCAATACCCGACTTTTTTGACGGATCCAGATCGCATCCTGGTACGGCAATTGCTGGAGAGGGAATGGCAACAGGCTGCTGCCCAAGGCCAACTGAGCCAGCAAATCCAGAGCCACTACCAACTGGGCTTGATGTTGGCGGCGCTGTTACAACCAGAAGCAGCTCAGTTGCATTTTCAACAGATCGTCGAGCTGGATCCGGAAGACGAGTGGGCGCGGGCTTACCTGGGGTTTTTGCGAGTATTGTTCACTCACGACTTTGAGGGGATCCGGGGGTTGCGACAAGAGCTCTCGGCTGTGCTTCAGCCTCTTTGCCAGAAAGCGGATTTGGATTGGGATTTGAATTGGATTTGTGCTGCTCTTTAGCCACAAAGTCCAGCTCCATTTGAGAAACCTGGGAAAGAAGAAAGTCGGCAAAAGCTTTGGCCACCACCGAAAGACGTTTAGAGCGCAAATAGACCAAATGCCAGAACCCCCGAATGGGAAACTCTTCCACATCCAAAATAGCCAGATGATGCTGCCACCCCCCCAAGGCCAACACATGCTGAGACAAAACCGAAATGCCCAATCCACCCACAATGCCCTGGCGAATGGCTTCGCTGCTGCCTATCTCCATGCGGATGTTGAGTTTCAGGTTATGCTTGTCGAAGAGCCGCTCTACAGCCATGCGGGTGCCGGAGCCGGGTTCACGGGCTAAAAAAGGTTCTTGGGCAATGCGCGCCAGAGGGATCCCCTTTTGGCCCACCAGGGGATGATGAATGGGGGCCATCACCACCAAAGGATTTTCCAGAAAAGGTTGTGCCACCACGTCCAGATCTTCTGGCGGCATCCCCATCACGTAGAGATCGTCCATGTTGTTGCTCATCCGCTCCAAAACCTGCTGGCGGTTGATCACCTTGAGAGCTACGTCGATGCCGGGATACTGCTGACAAAATGGCCCTAGAAGACGAGGAATAAAGTATTTGGCAGTGGTGACCACTCCAATGCTCAGCCGTCCCTGCTTTAACCCCTTCAGGTCGGCAAGGGTCATCTCAAATTGATTCAATTGTTCAAAAATCTTCTCGCAGGTTTGGTGTAAAGCTCGCCCCGCTTCGGTGAGATACAGCCGCTTGCCCACCTGTTCAAACAGCGGCAACCCTACAGCTTTGCTCAATTGCTTGATCTGCATGGAAATCGTGGGCTGGGTCAGGTAAAGCTCTTCGGCAGCGCGGGTAAAGCTCAAGTGACGAGCGGCAACCTCGAAGATTTGCAGTTGATGCAGGGTAATGGCCTTCATGGACAATCAAGAAAAGCTAAAGGTTTACTACTAAATCATAAGCGCTAATCTATGCCTTTTGGCGAGATCCCTAGGAGAACCTGGCTAACGGTCACAGTGGCGAAAGGGGCAAAACCGAAGAGCAAACCCCTGCCACTGGGATCGGAGGTCTAGTCATTCTAAACAGGAATGAAACATTTCTGTTGCACTACTCCCCAACTCCCCTCTCCCGGATGGAGAGGGATTAGAGGTGGCTGTAGAAGCGGCGCAGAGCGCTGAGAAGGTGTCTCAATCTAGATTGAAATAACTATAGAGATTGGCCAAGGGATTGCGCCGGTGTGGGCACGGGCGGCTGTTTTTTTTCAATAGCCGCTCTCTGGGCAGGAGAAGAGTACGATCGCAGACATTCTCGTGGAGGTTGAGAGTGCTAAGACTGCCAAAAAACAAAGGGAGCCGCTGGCTTGCGGGTGTGCTGGGCGCGCTGATGTTGCTGGGATCCGGAATCACGGCCCAGGCTCAGTTCTTGTGGCCCGGCCATTCCCTTTTCCCCAGCTCTGGTTCCGTAGACAGTGCGGAACAGAGGGGATCCCACTTGGCCGCTCGGCTCGACGCCTACTGCCGACAGCCGCCCGAGGAGGTAGCGCGCAAGGCTCAACTGCGCCAGCAGGCTGCCCAGTCGAATGCTGCTTGGGCCGAGTACACCCAAGTTTTGGCCGAACATGGCGCTGCCTTGATCGCCTGCCGCAGCCAACGCTGGCCCCAGATCCAGGCTATCTGGGTACGTCTGCATCCCTGTGATGCCAATCCGGGCGTGTTGGATCAGGTGTTCGACCAAGTGGTAAACCTGGGCTACAACCGCGTCTTTATCGAGACCTTTTACGATGGCCGCTCTATTTTGCCGGATGGCGCAGGGGGGATCTGGCCCAGCTTACAGCCCAACGCCGACTTGTTGGATCTGGCTCTGAAGGCGGCACGACGCCGCGGCTTATCTGCCTATGCCTGGGTGTTTTCCCTCAATTTCGGTTACAGCTACGGACAACGGCCCGATCGACAGGTGGCCCTGGCCCGCAACGGTCGTGGCATAACCACTGTTCTGGATCCGGCAACAGCCCTTGGGGAAGATTTGGGCAGCCCGGATGAGGTGTTTGTGGATCCCTTTCATCCCCTGGCACGGCGGGATTTTGCCGAGTTAGTCCGCCGCATTCTACAGCGACAGCCAGATGGGATCCTTTTCGACTACATTCGCTATCCGCGTGGCTCAGGGGGATCCAGCGTGGCAGCCACCGTCCGAGACTTGTGGATTCATGGAGAGGCCGCCCGGAAAGCCTACCTCGATTTGGCAGAAAATCCAGCGGGTCGGGCGCTGCTGGAGCGCTATTTGAGCCAGGGCTACATTGCAGTGGCAGATGTTCTCCATCTGGATGCCACCTATGCCGAAGAGCCCAGGTGGCGGCAGCCAGGGGATCCCTGGCCCAGCCCGACCGAGAAATGGGCGCTTTCCCCAGAGTTACTGGACTGGGCTGCCCAAGACATGGCCAGCAGGAATTGGCAGGGGGATCAGCTTTCCTCTGCAAAAGATTTACCAGAGAGTCTGGAGAAACCGGCGGATTCCAGTTCTGAGGCAGCAGCACCAACTCCTGCCCCTTCCCCCACCCCCAGCGCCGCCGTTCGCCAAGAACGTTGGCAGCAGCAGCTTTGGCAGCTGAGCGTCGAGTTTGCCCGCTACGGCGTTCTCGATTATCTACAGCAGGCCGCCCAACCCGCCCAGAGGCTGGGGATCCCGGTGGGGGCTGTCTTCTTCCCAGAAGGCAACCAAGCAGTAGGAGAAGGGTTTGACGCTCGTCTGCAACCCTGGGACCGCTTTGATCCGGGTATGGAATGGCACCCAATGGCCTATGCCAAGTGCGAGGATAGCTCCTGTGTGGCGCAGCAGGTGGAGCAGGTCCTGGCTGTGGCCTCTCCCCAAACCTTTGTCTGCCCGGCCATTGCCGGTCTATGGGGACAAGCCCAGCGGCAACGCCCCAGCCTGGAAACCCAAACAGCAGAGCTGGCCCGCCGCTTCCCGCAGTTGCCCTGTGTGAGTCACTTCGCCCTCTCCTGGATCGAGCCGGAGCTGGAGCGCAGCCGTCGCACCTGTCAACTCTAACGCCCATCCCAATCTGAAAGTTAGGAATTCTGAACTTATGAGCCCTGAGCAATTTGATCTGATTAACCGCCTGTTTCAACTGACCTTTCAGATTGGGGATCGCTTGGGCTGTGAATCCTCAGATCCTGCTCAATTGTTGCTGACCAACCGGCCCAGCCTGGAATCCAGTTGCACATTCTTTCCTTCCGATTTCACCTACGAAGCCTTGGATCCCCAAGTGTGGGCCGACTACATGGCGGAAGTTCCGGCCTTAGCGCAGATGGCGAATATTTTGCAACCTTATCCTTTCACCTGTGGCATTTATCGCCAAGACGAGGTTTCGTGGTGGATTTGCGCCTTTTGGGCAGCCCAAGAGGACTTGGGAACCAACTTGCTCTTGCGCGCCCACAGAGTCGAAACTTAGGCGCTTGAGCCCTATCTCCTCTCCCTCATCGAGACGGGGATCGGCGTTACCGGAATCAAAGGGGCTGATAGCAGTCGTGGTTTTTATTACCATCTATTTCAACTGATCGCGCTAGCGGGCCAGAGGCCTTAGCAGGAAGCAACCGGTCGTTTGTTTCACCTTGACGGTGAGATAAATGACTATGCGTTGTGGAACGGTTTATTGCAATTGACCTACTCGCGACCGCTATAGCTGGCTTCCGCCCAGAGCGTGAGCTGGGGGCCTTACGGCACTCCTTCGTAAATCACATAGACTCCGGCGCGCTCAGGCCGAGAATGCCGGTGAGGACGTTAAACAAAACCTGTCGGGTAGCTTGCACCAACTGAATGCGAGCCTGAGCCAAGGGGGGATCCTCTTTCAAGAGCGGCAAAATACGGCAGTTGTCGTAAAACTTGTTGAAATCGGCGGCGATGGCTTCTGCATAGCGGATGATCTTGTGGGGAGCGCGCTCTTCGGCAGCGGCGATCAGCTCATCCGGCAAGGCCAACAAGCGCAGCAGCAGGGCCCGCTCTTCTGGCTCTTTGTAGGGCAGTTTTTGTTGCTCCGTCAAAGGGACTTTGTTGGTTAGTTCAACCTTTTCTTCTTCCTGTAGCCGCCGCAGCAGAGTGCAACAGCGGGCATGGCTGTAGTGAACATACACGACCGGGTTATCGAAAGTTTGCTTGACGGCCAAATCCAAATCGAAGTTGATGGGACTGTCCATGCTGCTGCTAAGCAAAAACCAGCGGGCTGCATCGACCCCCACGCCAATTTCTGGATCTTCGATCAGGTCATTGAGTGAGACAAAGTTGCCGGTGCGCTTGGACATGCGCACTTCGGTTTTCTCACCGGTTTGCGGGTCGGTTTTGAACAATTTGACAAATTGTCCAATCAAGATTTCCAGCTTGACATCTGGGCTGAAGGCACCCACCGCCGCCTTTAAGCGGCCGATATAGCCATGGTGATCCGAGCCAAGAATGTTGATCAGCCGGTGATATCCTCGCTGCACTTTATCCCGGTGGTAGGCAATATCGGCGGCTAGATAAGTGAACGAACCATCGGCCTTTTGCACCACCCGATCCTTGTCGTCGCCAAATTCTTGGGTTTTGAAATAGACGGCCTCTTCGGCCCCTGGCTTGGGATCCTCACCCCGCGGCGCTTTGGCTTTGTAGAGAAAGCCGCGCTCTTGCAGCTCCTGCAAAGCTTGCTGGATGGCGCTCAGGCCTGTCTGGGGATCGGGGGTGTGCAGGCGGCGCTCGCTAAACCAGTGATCAAACTCGGTGCGTAGTTGTTGCAGGGTCTGCTTTTGCCAGGCCAGCATTTCCCCATAGGCAAAATCGGTGTACTCCTCTAGGGTGGTGGGCAGAGGGCGGATCCCGGCTTTCACCTGCTCCAAGAGACGTTGGGCCATCTCGATCAAGTAGGTGCCGTGATAGGCATCTTCCGGCAAAGCGATGTCTTCCCCCTGCAGTTGCCGCACCCGCACCTCGAGGGACTGGCCCAGGAGCCGCATTTGGTTGCCGGCATCGTTGATGTAAAACTCCCGCTCCACCTGGTGCCCCGTCCAGCGCAGCAGGTTGGCCACTGTGGAGCCGACGGCAGCCCAACGCCCATGGCCCACATGCAAAGGCCCCGTCGGGTTGGCGGAGACAAACTCCAGCAGAATGCGCTCGGGATGGGGGGTGGCTGTTTTGCCGAAGTGTTCTCCCAGATGCAGCAGCTCTTGCAAGCGCTTGGCCAAAAAGGGATCCCCCAGCCGGAAGTTGAGATACCCTCCTCCCGCCACCTGAGTTTCGATGTCCGGCAGATCCAAGTGTTTTTGCAGGGTTTGGGCGATCTGGGCCGGTGCTAGGCGGCAGAGCTTGGCCATGCCCAGGGGGGTGGGACAGGCGTAATCGCCGTAGCGAGGGTCGCTGGGGATCTGGATCACGGGGGCAATCGCTGTGGCTTGCTGGGGGGCCAGGGATCCCAGTTGCCCCGCCTCTGAGGCCCGTCGAATGCTCTCGGCTACGGCGGCGGTGAGAAACCGAATCAGCGAGGTGGATACGGGTTGAGTGGCCATGGCTGTTCGTGTCGGCAGACGTCGAGAGAGGTTCCAGGGATGCCTGGGGCAGTAAAAGCATCATCATATCGACAGCCAACCGGCTCTGACAAAATCTGACAAAAGATAAAGAATAGATGCTCCTCCAGCCAAACTTTGCTTTTGCTCGCCTGCTTTGCGAAGATGGCTCTGACAAATTGACGGGACAGAGCTTTAGGCCAAGCTTTTGGGTACAAAGTATCACCGAATACAAAAGTTTAACTCTGCTTTGCTAAGTTGTTTGGCGGTAATGCTCGCCTTCCCGCTTGCGGATTTCTGCTGAGACAGCTGCTGTGGAGTTTACTAGTATGTCCATCCCGAAATCGTCGCGTCGTCAATTCCTTCAATCTGCTGCTGCGGCTGCCTCTTGGGTTGCCGTTGGAGGGCTAAAGGCGAGGGCTCAGAGCCGCGGGCCGCTTCTGGTTTCCCAGGGACTGACGCCCCTGAAGTTTACCCTCTCTTGGTTGCCCTCTTCGATGGATACCCCCCTTGTAACGGCGATCTTGAAGGGCTACTTCGCCGAAGAGGGGCTGGAGGTCACCTACGAGCGCGGCTATGGCTCCGCCGATTCCATCACCAAGATTGCCGCTGGCCAGTACGACCTGGGGGAAGGGGATCCCTACTCCATGATCGAGTTCAATGCCAAAAATCCGGACGTGCCCTTGGTAGCGATTTATGTCCACTTCAATCGCTCTCCCTTTGGCATCTACACCTTGAAAGATAAGGGCATTGGGGAGCCGGCCCAACTGGCGGGCAAGAAGCTAGGAGCACCGGCAGGGGATGCGCCGCGTCGGCTCTGGCCGGTCTTTGCCAAGCAAGTCGGCATCGATCCGGGCTCGGTGGAGTGGGTAACTATGGAGCCGCAGTTGCGCGAACCTTTCCTCATCCAAGGTCGGGTGGATGCCATCAGCGGCTTTATGACCTCAGCCATGCCCAATCTGGTGCGGGGCGGCGTCAGCTTGGAGGACATCACGGCTTTCCTTTACAACGACTATGGCCTTGAGCTGTACGGCAATGCGCTCATCACTCGTGTGCAATTGCTGCAGGAAAAACCGGAGCAGCTCAAAGCTTTTTTGCGGGCGTATGTTAAGGGTTGGCAAGACACCATCCGCGACACCGATGGCAACATGTTGGCCCTTCTGGACAAAGCCAAAGCCGAGGGGCAGGTGCTGGATATGGCAACTGAGAAATTGCGCCTCGCCCTGGCCATGCCGCGCCTGTTTGTTACCGATGAGGTGCGAGAAATTGGCTTGGGGGATGTGGTGCCCGCGCGTATGGAAACCTCAATTGCTCAGGTGGTGGATGGCTTTGGCTTGCCCACTAAGCCCTCTCTAGAGCAAGTGTTTGATGGAAGTCTGCTCCCACCCAAGTCTGAGCGGATGATTGGATAATCTGGGTTAGGCCAGCAACGATTTTGAAGCCTCTGTCTATTGGCTTGCCGGTGCAGGCCAACTTATCCTGCTTGCTGGGAGGCTATTTCTGGCTGCAGGTGTGGTCTGCGTCCTTATTGGATCCCTCATCCGCGAATTATCCCCAAAGCTTTTCGTGGCAGGGATCCCAGGCTGCTCCTGAAAGAGGCCGACGGGAGACCTGTTCGCGTTGGTGGATGGGAGACCGGAAGCGGCATGGAGCAGTAGGGGAGTGTCTCGAACTTTGTTTAGGGTTACCCAAGAACGCCGTAAGGCCCCTGCCTTTGGGCATGGGGAGCATGTCAATGAAATCAAACCTGAGAAACAGATGTATTGGGAAGAGTAGCTTAGGGGTGCTTGAAGTCGAGATAGCTTTTCCGATCCCGAAAAAAAGCTGAATAAGTTTGTGGTGCCCAGGGATCCCTTTTAACCTGGAGGGGATCACTAGGGAGTTTAGGCCCTTGGAAACTTTTGTTCTGATTAAGCAAGTTCCCGATCAAAACGCCAAGGCCGGCATCAACAGTGACGGCACGATCGATCGCGCCAAGGCCAAGCGGATGTTAAACCCTTTTGATCGCTATGCACTGGAAGCAGCTCTGCAAACCAAACGGCAACACGGGGCAAGGGTAACGGCAATTACAATGGGGCCACCCCCGGCCATTGAGGTGCTCTACGAGGCCATTGCCCACGGGGTGGATCGGGGTATTTTGATGACCGACCGCCGCTTGGCCGCTTCCGATACCCTAGCCACTGCCTATACTCTGGCCCAGACGGTTCGCTATGCTGGCCGGCCCGATGTGATCTTCTGCGGGCTCCAGACCACCGACGGCGATACGGCCCAGGTGGGGCCGCAGTTGGCGGAGCGGTTGGGGATCCCTCAGGTCACCTATTGCGAAGCCTTCGAGATTCGGGATGGGATCCTGGTGGCGCGGCGGGCCATCGAAGGGGGATCCCAAATCGTGATGGTGCCCCTGCCGGTTTTGATTACGGTGGCCAATTCCGCTCGGCGTTTGGCCTACCCCACTCTACGGGGTGTGCAGCGGGTGCAGCGGCTAATGCGGGATGAAATGGCACGGGCCGAGGCAATCCAGATCCTCAACTTGGACGATGTGGGGGCAGACCCGGAGCGCTGCGGTCTCAAGGGATCCCCAACCATCGTGGCTGCCACCGAAAAAGTGGGGGAAATTGGCGGCAACTGTCAGGTCTTTCAGGGACAATCCGTCCCCCAACTGGTCA
Source organism: Thermostichus sp. OS-CIW-29 (assembly GCF_054058195.1). Taxonomy (NCBI): domain Bacteria; kingdom Bacillati; phylum Cyanobacteriota; class Cyanophyceae; order Thermostichales; family Thermostichaceae; genus Thermostichus; species Thermostichus sp. OS-CIW-29. Next base: position 28,469 of record NZ_JBSSAB010000030.1, on the reverse strand, counting down.
ACCAACTGACCCAGGCCGTTGACCTCTCCCGCTACGCCGCAACCTCCTAGATCTTTACATCTTGCGTCCCACCGGCCCCCCATCGCCCCTCAATCATCACTGTCTGATCATCGACCCCAGGCCAGCTGGCTGGAGTGAAAAGTTGACCCAGAAGGACTCTGCTGACATCGTCGCAACCCCAACCCGATTCAATCCCGATCTCAACCTAGGAGTCACAGTTTTATGGATCGCAAGCGGATAGTGGTCTTCGCCGAGCAGGTGAACGGGGAACTGCAGCCCATCGGCTTAGAGTTGTTGGGGGCCGGGCGGCGGCTGGCCGATAAGCTGGGAGCCACCTTGAGCGCTCTTGTGCTTGGATACAACATTGCCCACTTGCCCCCAATTCTGATCGGCCACGGGGCAGATCAAGTCTTCATTGCCGATCATCCGGAGTTGGCCGAATACCGCACCTTGCCCTACCGCCGGGTGATCACGGACTTGATCAAAAGCTGGCCCCAACCACCCCACACCATCCTGCTGGGATCCACCACCACCGGGCGAGATCTGGCCCCCCGCTTGGCCGCCCACCTGGAGACCGGCCTGACCGCTGACTGCACCGAGCTGGACATTGGCCCCTTCGAGTACACCAACAGCAAAGATCCCAGCAAGTCCGGCCTCTTCCCCGACTGCCTTTATGCCATCCGGCCCAGCTTCGGCGAATCTCTCAAGGCTCGCATCCTTGGCCCCTGGAAAAACCCGCAAATGGCCACAGTACGACCAGGGGTGATGGTGCCCCTGCCCTGGGACAGATCCCGCCAGGGGGAAGTGATCCCGGTGCCGGTCAACTTGGATCCCGGCGATCTGCGCCTGCAGATTGTGGAAACGGTGCGCAACCTGTCCCAGGCGGTAGATCTCACCCGCGCCAAGGTAATTGTTTCCGGCGGCTACGGGCTGGGATCCCCAGAGGGATTTGAGCTGTTGAGGGAGTTGGCCGCTTGTTTCCCCAACAGCGCTGTCGGCTCCTCCCGCAAGGCCGTGGATTCTGGGTGGATCCCCTATGCCCACCAGGTGGGCCAAACCGGCAAGACCGTCCGCCCCCAGCTCTACATCGCCTGCGGCATTTCTGGGGCCATTCAACATCGCGTGGGCATGGACAAATCCCAGACGATCATTGCCATCAACAAAGACAGCGCCGCTCCTATCTTCAAATTTGCCCACTACGGCATTGTCGGGGATCTCTACCAGGTGGTGCCGGAGCTGATCCGGCAACTGCGACAGAGACAGGAGGAGCTCCGAGAAGGCGCCGAGGGCCAGCCTTTCCAGAGCCTCGGCGAGCGGATCCCAATTTTGCAGAGTCGATGAGAGATGGTTGGCAAAAACGCTCTCAGTGCAGGGCCATTGTCAGCAGCCCCTGCTGCCCCAGCAACACCTCCCGCAACAGGGTAACCAGGCCCACCCAAACCACAGGGGCCATGTCCACACCTCCCAGAGGCGGGATCAGGCGACGGGTCGGGCGTAACAGAAACTCCGTCAGGCCGACCACCAGCGAGTAGGGCAACCGGGAAGTATCCAGTTGTGGATACCACGACAGAAAGATGCGCAGCACAAACAGGAGGGTGTAGAGCGCCAACAGTGGGCCAAGCACCCAAGAGGTGAGAATTGGCAGCATAGGTTACTCAAAGAACAGGTTTACTGGTGGCAGTTCTCTCCATTCTGCTCTAATTGGGAGGGTCTGCTGGAGTCCAGAGATACCTCGGGGAATGCAGGCGCTCGGCCCAAGTCAAACCCCAACTTTTTTAAACTTTAACCCTCTTCCCGAAAATGGCCTTACCGGCGGGGCAGCAACAGTTAAAGACTAGCGTCATAATGGACGTATCTTGCTGGACTGCAGGCAGGGATCCCATGCAAGGAAAACTACAAGAGATCGATATCCGCAGCATCCTTCAGCTCATCGAGCTGGGCCAGCGCACCGGTGAGCTTTTTGTAGAGGCCAGCCCCTCTGTCTACTGGTTTGTCTTCTTCCTGAATGGGCGGATTATCTACGCCTCTGAAACCGAAGGGAACATTGCCCGCCTCAGAGACTATCTGCACCGCTTCAAGCTGGAAGCCGCCCTGGAGGAAATTCAAATTCCCCACAAAGCCGCGGTCAACGCCCCCGAATACAACCGCCTCTGGTCTTTGCTGGAAAGCCACAAGCTCAACCCCAACCAAGGCAAGCAAATCCTGCTGGGCATGGTGCGGGAAGTCCTCTTCGACCTGCTTAGCCTCCACCACGGCTCCTTCATTTTTGAGGCCGGATCCCCCCTGGCCCCCCAGTTGACCACCTTCCCCGTTACCCCCCTGCTCACCGAGATCGTAGCCCAAGTGCAGGAGTGGAAAAAGCTGCACCCCTACATCCAAGCTCCCAACCAAGCTCCCACCATTGTCAACCCCCTGCCGCTCCAGCAAAACCTGCCCGCCCCCGTCTTCAAAGCCCTGAGCGAGTGGTCAGACGGCAAAACCAGCATTCGCCAGATGGGTCGCTACCTGGGTCGAGACACCCTCACAGTGGCCAAGGCCATCTATCCCTACGTCCGCCAAGGGGCCATTCAACTGTCCGAGCCCGTCTTGATCGCGGAGCCCAAGCCCAGCCGTCCCCTCAAACCCAGCGATAAGCCCAGCCACATCCTTTGCATCGACGACTCCATGGCCATCCAAAAAACCGTAGAGTTCATCCTGCAAAACGAGGGCTACCAGGTCACCACCATCGGCAATCCTCTCAAAGCCTTGGGACAGGTGTTTCTCCTCAACCCAGATATGATCCTCTGTGATGTGGCCATGCCCAAATTGGATGGGTATGAGCTGTGCGCCATGTTGCGCAAATCCAGCCAGTTTCGCGAAACCCCCATGATCATGCTGACCGGCAAGGATGGCTTCACCGATCGGATTAAGGCCCGCATGGCCGGAGCGAACGAATTTTTGAGCAAACCCTTTGCGGAAAAGGAGTTGTTGACCATTGTCGAATCCTACGTGGGCCCTCCCCCCAAACGGGGCGGTGGCGAATAGGCGTTGGGGTAGCCAAAATGTTGGCACAGAAGACTGTGGGCGGGGTACTGGACAGAAGAGTGGCCTCACCGAAACAATAGGGGTAGCATGGCTGACTTGGAGCCATGGAGCCGGGTGAGGTTAGAAGGCGAAATCTCAGTCAAAGCAGCCCGACGGTTGCGCGGGAGTGCAAAAGGAGCAAGACGGCGATGAGCAAAGTGCTGGTGGTGGATGACAGCCGTACCTACCTGGAGACCATTTCCAGCTTGCTTTCCGAGAACGGTTTGGAAGTCTCCACAGCAACAGACGGCGTAGAGGCAATGGAGTGCATTCGCCAGCAGAAGCCTGATGTGGTGGTGCTGGATATTGTCATGCCGCGCATGAACGGCTACGAGGTATGCCGGGAAGTGAAGGGGGATGAAAGTACCAAACACATTCGCATCGTCATGTGTTCCACCAAAGACCAGACCTTTGATATCGAGTGGGCCAGGCGCAACCAGGCGGATGCCTATGTAACCAAGCCCTTTAAGCCCCAAGAGCTCCTGGCGACCATCAAACATCAATTGCGGGAGATGAATCGGAAATGAGTCGCGTTTTGGTGGTGGAAGATAGCCAATCCCAGCGGGAGATGATCAGCAAGCTGCTGCAGGAAAACGGCTTCGAGGTGATGACTGTGGAAGACGGGGTGGAGGCCGTAGAGGCGGTGAAGCAAAACAAACCCGACCTGATCGTGCTGGACATCGTCATGCCGCGCATGAACGGCTATGAGGTGTGCCGTCTTCTCAAGGCCGACCCTCTCACCCAAAAAACGCCCATCGTCATGTGTTCTTCCAAGGGCGAAGAATTTGACCGCTACTGGGGGATCCGCCAGGGAGCGGATGCCTACATTGCCAAGCCTTTCCAGCCCCAGGAACTGGTGGGTACGATTAAGCAATTACTGAGAGGCTGAGAGCTGCCCCTTCTGCTTCCACGCCTTTCGGTAGGTCCTGAGAACGACTCTGCGTTTTAAGCAGGGAGGGGGGCGGGATCAACAGTCCACAAGACTATCCATGCGGGGGAGCATCATGCTGGGGGATCTGGATTTATTGATGGGGGATGAGACCCAAGAGTTGCGGGAGATGGAGGCTCCCGAAGGTGAGCTATTCCTAAAGTTCAAGATTGCCACCGGGGAGGAATTTGCGCTGCCAGCGGTATCGGTTGTGGAGGTGATGAGCATTGGCCCAGAGAAAATCACCCCCATGCCCAATGTGGCCCCAGTTTTGCTGGGCACGCTGAATTTGCGGGGCGAGATCATCTGGGTTGCAGACCTGGGGCAATTTTTGGGGATCAGCCCGCCCCTGAACATCGACCGAGCCGAGATTCCTGTGGTGGCCGTGATGGATCAACAGGATTTGCTCATGGGCTTGGCTGTGGATTTAATTGTAGGCATGGAGTGGCTGAAGACTGAATTGGTGCGGCCTGCCCTCACGGCTCCTGAGTCCATGGCTCCTTTTTTGCGAGGGGAATGGGTGGTGCCCGGAACGGGATCGCGCTTGCCATTGCTGGATCAGTCGGCCATCCTGCGATCCAATCGTTGGGGTTGACAGACGGCCCCCTGGGAGCTCAGCGGGAGGAAAGTGTATAGTTCCTATCAAAGATCCAAGCTAACTCCAGCCACAATGGGGAAAGTTGGACCAAATCTATCCCCTACCGATGCGTGTCGAGGCTGTTGAGGGTAAGCCCTGAGACGGCGGCAGAAAGGCCCACTCTTGCTTGACTGAATGTGGAAAAGGGGGGATAGCCTGCATCCATGGGGTTTTGAGGTGTTGGGGGCGTTCCGTTTGCATCTGTGTTGACGCGTGAACAGAGGTAGGCAAGCAGTGAAGGGAGGATCCATGGTTCCGAGCGCGAACAGTCAGAGAGACTACACCGATGCGATGGCCGCCTTTTGGCAGGGAGACTACGTCCGGGCGGTGCGGTTGTTCAACCAAGTGGCCGCTGCTGAACCGCAAGATACTGCTGTCAAGCTGCTGCTGGCTTTGGCACAAAAACAAGCTGGGCAGTTGTTGGAAGCTCGCCAAACCTACAACACCATTTTACAAACAGCCAGTGATCCCGATGAGCTGGAGTCGGCCCGGAAGGGTCTAGAAGAGCTGTTGCAAATGGCACCGGAGCTGGCGGATCTTCCCGATTCCCCAGAAGCGGACGAGTTTCGCTCTCCAGATGAGTTTGCCCGTGGGTCGGATGCCTTTTCGGAAGAGGCTTTCTCTGCTCCCGATCCCTTCTTGCAGTTCGAGGAGATGGGGGAAGAGGAGGCGGATCCCTTTGCTCAAGATCCGTTTCCGCTGGAGGCGGACAGCCTTAGCGGCGATGGCGAAGTCTTCATGGGAGAAGAGAGATTCAGGGATCCCTTGGAGACCGGGCTGCAAATGCCGGAGGCTGATCCGCTGGGTTTATCTCACCCGATGCCGACCCATTCTCGGGTAACACCACCGGCCACCTCGCGACGGGTAGGCTCGGAAGAGGGCGGGCCTCAAACCGATCCGGTGGTCGAAGATGACTTTGCCTTCCTCAACGAGTTCGATCGAGAGCATCTGGAAGCCCTAGAAGGCGACTCCGACTCCATTACGCAGTTGGCCGGCGATGCCGATTTTCCCGATGAGATGGGCTTCTCCCTGCCCGGTCTTGAGGAAGAGGAAGGGGGATCCCTGGAAGAAGGCCTGCCGACCGAATTGGCTGCCCCCATGAGTGAGCCGATCCCCGCTCCCGACGAAGATACTGCCAGTCCCAGCCCTGGTCTTTTCGATCTTGACGAGCTAGACAGCCTGGATCGCGAACTTGCCGGCATGGATGGCGGTGAGCCGGTGGGGGCCTTCCGCCCAGATGAGGGGGCGACCGGGGGGATGAGCCCAATGGCGGAGACCGGTAGCGGAGCGGCCCAAGTTCTGCTGCCCACGGCCTCCCTCCCTATTCCCAGTGTAGGTGAACAAGGGGCAAGAACCTCTGCCGGGATCGCCAACCGACCGATTGGGGATCGGCAATTGGCCATAGCGCTTATCCAAGGAGCTGTGAGTTTGGCTGCCGGCTTGGCGATTGGCCTTGGGATCCCGGCCAATGGGGGAGCTCGCTTGATTGCCGGGGTGATTGGAGGCGGGCTGATCGGCACAGGAGCAGGGGTTATCCTCGGGGCCAGCAGTGCCAAACAAATTCGCTCCACCGCCCAAGAGCTGGCCGGCCACTTTGCCGCCTTGGCCCAGGGGAATTATTCAGTACGAGCCACAGCCAACACCCACGATGAGCTGGGGCGCTTGGCCGACAGCTTTAACCAGATGGCGGCTGCCCTTGAAGCCAACTTCGCCGAACTGAGCCAGCGGGCTGCCGAGCAAGGGCAAGCTAAGGAAGACCTACAGCGCCAGGTGATTCGCCTGCTGGACGACGTGGAAGGGGCTGCCCGTGGAGACCTGACGGTGCGGGCAGAGGTGACTGCCGACGTGCTGGGGGCTGTGGCCGACTCCTTTAACCTGACCATTCGCAGTCTGCGAGACATTGTCAGCCAGGTGAAGCGGGCCGCCGCCGCCGTGAACGATGCCGCCTTGCAGAACGAGGACTTTGCCCGCAGCCTCTCTGCCGACGCCTTGCGCCAGGCGGAGGAGATTTCCAACTCCCTCAACTCCATTCAGGAGATGACGGACTCCATTCAAGAGGTGGCCAGCAACGCCCGCGAAGCGGCCAACGTGACTGCCCAAGCCACAGAAGCAGCCGCTCGGGGTGGAGAAGCTGTGGATCGCACGGTAAGTGGCATCCTGGAAATTCGCGAAACCGTGGCAGAAACCACCCGCAAAGTGAAGCGATTGGCGGAATCCTCGCAGGAAATTTCCAAAATTGTGGCTTTGATCTCTCAAATTGCCTCGCGCACCAACCTGCTTGCCCTCAACGCCAGTATCGAGGCGGCACGAGCCGGGGAATCGGGACGGGGCTTTGCCATCGTGGCCGATGAGGTGCGACAACTGGCCGACCGAGCTGCCAAAGCCTCGAAGGAGATCGAGCAGATCGTGTTGCAGATTCAATCGGAAACCGGCAACGTGATGACGGCTATGGAAGAAGGCACCCAACTGGTGATCGAGGGGACGCGGCGGGCCGAGCAGGCCAAAAACAGCCTGGACGAGATTATCGAGGTCAGTCGCCGGATCGACGAGTTGGTGCGGGCGATCTCTCAGGCCACCGTGCAACAAACGGAAACCTCTCGCTCTGTGGCGCAGGTGATGCAATCGGTGGAGTTGACCGCCAACGAGACCTCTAAGGAGGCGCAGAAGGTGGCAGCTTCGCTCCAACAGTTGGTGAGCATCGCCCGCGAGTTGCAAACTTCTGTCGGTCGCTTCCGGGTTGGGGATGAATGAGCAAATTTGCTGTTTTGAGGGCATTCTAGGGGCAAGGATCCCCATGAAGGAGAAGTCCCCGCTCTTCAATGGCAGTGGGATCCCCCTGTTGCAACTGTTGGCCGGACTTTTCGCCCAGGCGAGCCTCACCCTGTCCGGTCTGTTATTACTGAATGAAAACTTGTGGGCTGTAGGAAGGGCCTCCTGCCATGAATGAAGAAGCACAGAAGCGGATCCTCAGTTATTTCATCGAAGAAGCCCGCGACCACTTGGCAACGATTGAACAAGTGCTCCTCAGCCTGCGGGACAGCATGAGCGATCCCGAGCTGATCAACGAGCTGTTCCGAGCTGCTCACTCCATCAAGGGGGGAGCTGCCATGCTGGGCCTCACCAGCATCCAACGGACGGCCCACCGCATGGAAGATTTTTTCAACATCTTTCGCTCTCGCCCAGGCGGAGTGCCCGTCGATCAGCACCTGGAAACCCTGCTGCTGCGGGCCTTTGATGGGCTTTCGATGTTGTTGGAGGAGCTGCAGAGCCCCCGCGGCCTCACCCAGGAAGTCAGCAACACCACCCTGGCGGAACTGGAGCCGGTTTTTCAAGAGACCGAAAGGCACATTCAAAATCTTCTCGGCGAGGGCCCTGTCTCAGCTCCCGTCTCGCCGCCGGCGGTTCGCACCCTGCAGCAGGACATGGCGGAGGTGGTGCCGCAGCAGTTGCGCCAGATGCTGGAGCTGTTTAAACAACGGGATCAGGCAGATGTCCGAGAGCGTTTGGTGGCGGCGAACGCCGTTCTCAAGGAGATCGGGCAAGTCCATCATCTGGCGGGCTGGCAACAGTTGACGGAAACCTTCGAGCAAGCCCTGGGCAACCCCGATGCCGACCTGCGAACTTTGGCTTTGGTTGCCTTGCGGGATTTGAAGCAGGGACAGCAGCTCATCCTAGACGGCAAGGCCGAACAGGTTGCCCCTTCTTCAGAACTGCAACAATTGGCTCGCCCTGCCGCCCCTCCTGCCCCGCCGGATCCCCTTGAGGTGGTGGTGCATCAGCAGATCCCGGCCCTGCTGCGCCAGATGCTGGAGCTGTTCAAACGTCCTGACGACCCGGCCACTCGACCGGCTCTGCAAGCTCTGGCCCAATCTTTGCAGGATTTGGGGCAATCTTCGGCTCTGGAACTGGGAGGCTGGACAGACTTGACCCGCTTGGTGGGCGAGATTTTGGCGGATCCCAGCCAGGATTTGCGGCAGTTGGCCCTGCCGGTGCTGCGAGATCTGAAGCAAGCCCACCAGGCTCTGGCCAATGGAGCGGCAAACACCATTCAGCCCTCGGCTGAGCTGCTGGCTTTCCGCCCTGTTCCGGCAGCCCCTGAAGAGCCAGAAGTCCCTGAGCCCTTCGAGCTTGGTCTGGCTTGGGAGTCTGAGGCAGAGCCGCTGTTCCCCCAACCCGAGGAGGGTGCCTCGGAGGATTGGGCTGTGGCTGCTGGGATCCCTGCGGAGGAAGGCGCTACCCCCGATCTGAGCTGGGAAGCGGTAGCCCTCGCCGAGACATCCTTTCAAGAGGATGAGCCCGGAGCTGCCCTGTCGCCGGAGCAGGAGAGCGCAGAGGCAAGCGGAGATCTGGCGGCGGAACAGCCCTCATCCCTATGGGAAGTGGGCACTGCTGAGGACTCCGTCCCGCTGGCGGGAACAGATTCAGAGCACCGATCTGCTCCCGCGGAAGAGGGGGATCTGGATCTGAGTTGGCCAGGGATCCGAGCCGAAGCGGCTTGGGAGGAAGACTGGAGGACAGCTGCCGTGCCGGCAGAAAGCCCAGAAGAGGACGGGCAGGGAGCTGACTTGGCCTCTGTTGCGGACGACTTCGGTCGCGTTAGCGGAGCGGAGCTCTATGCCACTCCCTTGGATCTGGAGGAAGAAGCCACCTCAGCCTTTGACGAGCTGTTTGCCAACGCAGAAGCGCTATCCGATATCGAAGAGTTCCCAACGGAGCTGATCCCCTCCTCTCCTGAGCCCCTCTTGCAGACCTTTGAGGATCTGAGCCCAAGGTTGGATGAGGAGAGAGCTGAGGCCGATCTGGCGGAGCTGTTTGCCGAAGTGGTGGGTGAAGGGGCAGAGGGGTTTGTCTCTGCTGAGCCTGCCTGGGATGCTGAACAGGAGCCGACTGCCCAGAGCGTTGCTGCGGAAATGGGCGAGGGATCCGGCTTTGTCCCAGACGAAGCCGCAAGTGCCGGGGTAGAGGCCCTATTTGAGCTGGAGGAACTTCCCGTAGAGAGTGCTTTCCGGCAGGAAGGGTCTCAGCTTCCGGACTTGGAGGCCGTTCCCGCTGGTGAGCCGGAGGCCGATCCTTGGGCGGCTGAACCGTCCCCACCCCTTCAGGAAGCCCTTGAGGATGGGGAAATCGCAGCAGATCTCTGGGCTGAATTTTCCGCGGATATCCAGCCGGAGGATTTTTCCATCCCAGCAGATTATCTGGCAGAGTCGGGATCCGACGAGGTGGGATCCTCAGAGTTCGCCGGCTCTGCTGCCTTCGATACTGCCGAAGACAGCCTGGAGAGCTTTTTTTCCACCCCTGCGGCAGAAGCCGATCCGGCTTGGTCGATGCCGGAAGCAAGTGAACCTTCCGTATTTTCTTTGGACATTGCCGAGGCTGAGCAGCTTGGGGATCTCGCTGTTGGCGAACCCTTCCCCACGTTGGACGAGCTTGCCTCTCTACCCGACATGGCCAATGAGCCGAGGGAATCGCCAATTCCAGACTTCGGAGCCGAGCTGAGCCTAGGGGATCTCTTCGCCGGCGAGACCCTCGAGGAGGCGTCCGATGGGGACTCCATCCCCCTGACCCAATCAGCAGCCGGGGACACAGCAGAAGCCCAGGAGTGGGCGCTTCTGGAGGATCTGTTCCCGGTCCAGGAGGAGTCTTTCGCAGACCTGCAACCCACGGCTGAGGAGGCAGTCGCCCCTTCCCCCGAGCTCTCCTTCGACCGTCTCGATGCCCTATTCACCCAGGAATCCGACCCAGAAGAACTGAGCCTGGGGGCCAGGGGATCCCTCTCGGCCATGGATAGCGACAGCCAGGTGGATCTGGATGAGTTGAGCCAGTTCTTTGCAGAAGGGGAAGCGCCCCAAGAAGAACCCCCCTTGGATCTTGCCACCTTCCTGGAGGACACAGAAGCTTTGCAAGCGAGCAGCCTGGCGGAAGTGCCCGTGTCTGAGCCAGAGCCGCCGGTTGCCGCACTGGAGGAAGAAAATGCCCTCCAGCCTGCGGAGGACGATCTGGAAAGCCAGTTGGCCAGCCTGTTTGCAGAGGATGAATCCTTAGCCGTTCCTGTTGGCGAGGCCGAGACCCCAGAGGAAGAGGCGCTGGAAGCTGCTCCGGCTCCCCGTTTGGACGATTTGGCCGCCCTCTTCGACGCTGCCGAGCCGGCGGTAACCCCTGAGCTAGAAAAGGCTATCGCCCCCCTTGTGGGATCCCCTGCAGCCGCGAGCGGCGAGGCTGCTGACGACTTTGCAGCCCAGCTGGAATCGCTCCTGGGCGATCTCGAGGTTCCTGCCCAAGCACCTGCCGCTGCTCCTACACCTTCACCATCTGTTGCTGCTCCCGCTCCGGCGGCAACTGGGCCGACTTCACGGCGAACTGCTGCCCTCAGCAACCCTGTGATGCGGGTGGAGGTGCGCCACCTCGACTCCATCAACAACCTGGTGGGAGAGTTGGTGGTCATCCGCAACAGCATGGAGCAAAACCAAACCCGTCTGCGCCAGTTTCTGGATGGCCTGTTGGGCCGTGTGCAACAGCTAGGGGATCTGGGCCAGCGCATGCGGGATCAGTATGACCGCTCCTTGCTGGAATCGGCTTTGTTCTCCAGCCGCAGCAGCTCAGCCTATGGCGGCACGGTAACGGTGGGCTTCGGTCGAAATGGGGAGGGGTCCAGCCGAGGAAGGCGGAGTCATTCCTCCGGCCAAGAGTTCGACAAGCTGGAGATGGATCAGTTTACGGCCTTCCACGCTCTGGCCCAGGAGATCATTGAGCTCATCGTGCGGGTGCGCGAGTCCTCCTCCGACATCGAGTTTGCCGTGGATGAGGCCGAGCAGATCACCCGCCAATTCCGGCAGGTAACCACCCAACTGCAAGAGGGCCTGAACCGGGCGCGCATGGTGCCCTTCTCGCAAGTTGCCGATCGGTTGCCCCGCGCCATTCGGGATCTCTCCATCAAAACGGGCAAGCAGGCCAGCCTGGTGGTGGAAGGCCGTGACACGCTCATCGACAAGGCCATCCTGGAGGAGCTCTATGACCCCATGACCCACTTGGTGAACAACGCCCTGGTACACGGGATCGAGACCCCTGAGGAGCGGCGGCGGGCGGGCAAGCCCCCTGAGGGCAAGATCACCGTCAAGGCCTTCTATCAGGGCAACCAAACCATCATCATCGTCTCGGACGATGGCGCCGGGATCCCGGTGGAGAAGGTCAAGGCCAAGGCCCAAAGGCTGGGGCTGCTGTCGGAGCAAGCCGACGAAGACGAAGTGTTCAACGTTCTCTTCCACCCCGGCTTCAGCGTTCGCGAGGCCAGCGAGGTGGACGATCTGGCCGGGCGGGGGGTTGGCTTGGATGTGGTGCGCCGCAACATCACCGATCTGCGCGGCAGTATCCAAGTGGATTCTGTGCGGGGCAAAGGAACCACCTTCACCATCCGCCTCCCCCTCACCCTGAGCATCTCCAAGGCCATGGTGTGTGTCAGCGACAAAGCCCTGATCGCCTTCCCCCTGGATGGCGTGGAGGAGATGCTGGATGTTCCTGCCGACGAAGTTCAGCCGGATGAGCAGGGGCGGCCCTCGATTCTCTGGCGGGATCAGCGCCTTCCCTTCCAGCCCCTCTCGAATCTGCTGGCCTACAGCCGCAGCCACAGCCGCAGCCGTTCTGAGGTGTACAGCATCACTCAGGATGAGGGCATCATTCCCATTGTCATCCTGCAAAGTGCCGGCCAGTATGTTGCCCTGCAGGTGGACAGCTTCGTGGAAGAGCAGGAAATCGTGATCAAGCAACTGCGCGGGCCTGTGCCCAAGCCGCCGGGCATTTCTGGGGCAACGGTGTTGGGGAACGGGCGGGTGCTGCCGATTGCCGACATCATCGAGCTGGTGGACATAGCCCACGGTCGCCGTCGGGATCTCAACCGCTTCTGGCTGGATCACCGGGATGAGGAGCCGACCCCGGAAGAGGTGCGTCAGACCACGGTGCTGATCGTGGACGACTCGATCACCGTTCGGGAGCTGCTCTCGATGTCTTTCCAGAAGGTGGGCTACCGGGTGGAACAGGCGCGGGATGGCCAGGATGCCTGGGAAAAGCTGCGCGGCGGCCTGCCCTGCGACCTCATCTTCTGCGACATCGAGATGCCGCGGATGGACGGCCTAGAACTGCTCACCCGCCTGCGGGAAGACAGCAACTTCAAGCATCTCCCGGTTGCCATGCTCACCTCGCGGGGGGCAGAACGGCACCGGCAAACAGCACGGGAGCTGGGAGCAACTGCCTACTTCACCAAGCCCTATCTGGAAGAGGAGCTGCTCAGCGCTGCTGCCCGCATGTTGAGGGGGGAACAGTTGTTGGCGCCCAACCCAACTTCCTAATCGCGACAGCGGTGCAGTTCCCGTTCAGTGTGGCGCAGCAACATAGGGTGCTGTAGGCATGGCACTCTCCCATCAGCGGGTGCCGAACAGGCGATCCCCTGCATCTCCTAGGCCGGGGAGGATGTAGCCGTGCTCGTCTAGGCCATCGTCTACAGCAGCGGTATAGATTGGCACATCTGGGTTCTGTTCGTGGAAATACCGGATCCCTTCTGGGGCGGCCACCAGGCAGATGAAGCGGATCGACTGGGGTCGGGTTTGGCGTAGGCGCGCTACAGCCGCTGCTGCCGAATGGCCGGTGGCCAACATCGGATCCACCACCAGCACCTCACGATCTTCGATATCGGTGGGCACCTTGAAGTAGTACTCGATGGGGATCAGGGTATGGGGATCCCGATATAGGCCGATATGCCCCACCCGTGCTGATGGGATCAGCTCCAGCATGCCGTCGAGGAGCCCTTGGCCGGCCCGCAGGATGGAGACAAGCACCAACTTTTTCTCTGCCGCCAACATCGGCGCCAACATTGGGGCCATCGGGGTTTGAATGGGCTGTAGCTTGAGGGGCAGATCGCGGGTCACCTCGTAGGCCATCAAGAGGCTGATCTCCCGCATCAGCGCTCGGAAGTCGGCGGTTGTAGTTTCAACACGGCGCATGAGGCTGAGCTTGTGCTGCACCAGAGGGTGATCGATGGTAATCACCTGGGCCACCATGCTGTGCTCCTGAAATAATCGGGATCCCGTGATGGATGCCAGAATAGCAGAAGCGCTTGTCCCCCCGGTGGGCCGAAGGCTCTATCTGCTTGCTGTTGTCAAGGGGAGTAATCCGTGCAGATCCGCTTTGCTGTGGTGAGCGATCCCCACGTCACCCTTCCTTCTACCCTTTGGGATCACCCCAGCCGGTTTCACTTGGTAGAGGTGAGCATTCCGGCTCTGGAACAGGTTTTGCAGCATCTGGTGCAGTTGCCTTTGGATTTTCTGCTGTTGCCGGGGGATCTGACCCAGCATGGGGAGCCGGAAAACCATGCGTGGCTGGCGGAGCGGCTGGCTCGGCTGCCCTTTCCGGCTTTTGTGGTGCCCGGCAACCACGATGTGCCCCAGCCCAAGGCCAACGGGCGCTCCATCGGTTTGGCTGATTTTCCCCGCTACTACCAAGCTTTTGGCTATGAGGACGGGCAGTCTTTGGATTACAGTCGGCTGTTGCGGCCAGGGATCCGTTTGATCGGCCTCAATTCCAACCATTTTGATGCTCAGGGTCAATTGGTGGGGTGTCTAACCCCAGAACAACTGACCTGGCTGGAGAAAGAATTGGCGGCAGCCGAGGAAGAGCTGGTGCTGCTGATGGTGCACCATAATGTGGTCGAGCATCTGCGCGGCCAGTCTCTCCATCCCTGGGGGCGTCGCTACATGCTGGAGAATGCCTCTCAGTTGCGGCGGCTGCTGCAAGCTTATGGGGTGCAACTGGTGTTCACCGGACATCTGCACATCCAGCACATCGCCCGACGAGGGGGGGTTTACGACATTACCACCGGCTCTTTGGTCAGCTTTCCCCACCCCTACCGCCTTGTCGAGATCCGGTCGGATCGAGAGACCGGAATCCAAGTCCATATCCAGAGCTACCGGGTGGGATCCCTGCCGGATTGGCCCGATTTGCAGGCGTTCTCGCGAGAATGGATGGCCCAGCGCAGTGAACCAGCGGTGGTTAAGTTTTTAACTTCTGCGCCGCTGAATCTGCCTCTGGAACAGGCACAAGCCTTGGCCCCACGATTGCGCTACTTTTGGGCAGCGGTGGCTGCCGGGGATCCAGACCTCACTTTCCCAGACTTTCCCCAGCCAGCAGGCCGATTTCTGGAGCGTTTCAGCCGTTGTTTTCGCTGCCCGCCTGATAACCAGGCCCAGCTTCAGTTCGCTTCCAATTTCTTTTCCAATTTCTTTTCCAATTCTTTTCCAATTTCTAGGGATCCCCCCGAAGGGGGAACATCCCCATCCTGAGCCGGTGTTTGGAGCGTACTGGCAAGTTTCCAATTTCTAGGGATCCCCCCGAAGGGGGAACTTGAGCAGTTAGCCTAACCTCAACTAACTGCTCAATCTCATCAAGTTTCCAATTTCTAGGGATCCCCCCGAAGGGGGAACTTTTCGTAGGGCCGCGGCCGTATGGCCACCAGCCTAAAGTCGTTTCCAATTTCTAGGGATCCCCCCGAAGGGGGAACCCTGCGGGGAGGTGGGCTGTGTAATGCGGGCTACCCCGGTTTCCAATTTCTAGGGATCCCCCCGAAGGGGGAACACGAAGCGCTCGACATGGCCAAAGCGGCCTACGAGTGTAGTTTCCAATTTCTAGGGATCCCCCCGAAGGGGGAACCCACACTGGGCGATAGCCTGTGCGCTTGAATAAATTGTTTCCAATTTCTAGGGATCCCCCCGAAGGGGGAACTTCGGGGCAGTAGCTGACCTTCTCGATGTGGCTAGCAGGTTTCCAATTTCTAGGGATCCCCCCGAAGGGGGAACGTTCCCCCTCCTCCTCCGTCACCGCCCGTTGTGCCCTGAGCTGGGTTTCCAATTTCTAGGGATCCCCCCGAAGGGGGAACCACCCCTGTGGGTGCCGTGCCTGTAACACCTAAATCAAGTTTCCAATTTCTAGGGATCCCCCCGAAGGGGGAACTTCATCCCAATAAAGGGAGGTAGTTATGGAACCAGTGAGTTTCCAATTTCTAGGGATCCCCCCGAAGGGGGAACACGCCAGAACGTAGTCCGTAAGTCTAAGGCGTTAACCGCAGTTTCCAATTTCTAGGGATCCCCCCGAAGGGGGAACCAGTCTAACTCTGGAGTGTCCCCAAGGCATCACCAGAAGTTTCCAATTTCTAGGGATCCCCCCGAAGGGGGAACGTCGAGTGCACGTCTCGCACATACCCTACCAACAAGAGTTGTTTCCAATTTCTAGGGATCCCCCCGAAGGGGGAACAAGACTCTACCCTGGAGGGTACTATGATTTCTAAAGTGTTTCCAATTTCTAGGGATCCCCCCGAAGGGGGAACATTCATTCTGCAGGGAAGTGGTATCCTAATCCACCCTGTTTCCAATTTCTAGGGATCCCCCCGAAGGGGGAACGCTCTGCGTTAGCGTGACCAGATAGGTTTAACTTGACGAGTTTCCAATTTCTAGGGATCCCCCCGAAGGGGGAACACCATCCGGGAAGCTCTCCGGATGGTCCAGCTAATCTAGTTTCCAATTTCTAGGGATCCCCCCGAAGGGGGAACGCGATGCAAATCTTCTCCGCCGGGGGCTTTGTGCAATGGTTTCCAATTTCTAGGGATCCCCCCGAAGGGGGAACAACTCAATGACAAACAAATTCAGTTGGCTAAGAGCTGGCTGTTTCCAATTTCTAGGGATCCCCCCGAAGGGGGAACGGATGTAGAAAGAAACGGCTATAAAGCCGCCCTTGAGGTTTCCAATTTCTAGGGATCCCCCCGAAGGGGGAACTGAGGCCAACGAGATCTTGTACACTTTGGGTATCCGAAAGTTTCCAATTTCTAGGGATCCCCCCGAAGGGGGAACCCTTATCAAAGAGGAAGGAACGGCCAGTGGCGAGGTGATGTTTCCAATTTCTAGGGATCCCCCCGAAGGGGGAACCCTCTAGCTGAGGTCCTCCAACCAAACCCCCTCGACCTCTCATGTTTCCAATTTCTAGGGATCCCCCCGAAGGGGGAACTGTAGTCGATGGGAGCACCCCAATGGTCAAAATTACCGTTTCCAATTTCTAGGGATCCCCCCGAAGGGGGAACTCGGTATATCAGGTTACAGTCTTCCGGCACCTAGAAACCGGAGCCTGTTTCCAATTTCTAGGGATCCCCCCGAAGGGGGAACATGGGCGGGGACTTCGACGGGGACCCAGTAAACCTCCTCTTGTTTCCAATTTCTAGGGATCCCCCCGAAGGGGGAACAGGATACTGGGTGTGAGAGAAGTGTGGTACTATTCAAGTTTCCAATTTCTAGGGATCCCCCCGAAGGGGGAACTTGGCTGCCTTAATATTACGTTGACCGATGATTATCAGGTGTTTCCAATTTCTAGGGATCCCCCCGAAGGGGGAACGGTATTTAATCCCCTGCTTGGTGTACACTGTATGAAGTTTCCAATTTCTAGGGATCCCCCCGAAGGGGGAACGTGGCAGCCATTTTTGGCCATTCCAGTAGCGGGCGCGAGTGTTTCCAATTTCTAGGGATCCCCCCGAAGGGGGAACTCCACCCCTATTAAAGCCAAGCAGGGCAAGGGATGCAAGACCCGTTTGCGAGGGATCCGGAAAAAAGGGGGCAAAAAGAGTTTCGGCGAGGGGGTTTTGGGGCCGGAAAGCCTTGTGGCACAAGGCGTCGAGGGATCCGACGAAAGAATGGGCTTTTCCGAGATTTTGAGGGACGCTCGCAGAGGCGTTGATACCGTTTTGGTGTTCTTTTGGAAACATCAGGATTCCTGAGGTTTGGCTAGGCTATCTGTTGGCAGGTGGCAAGCTCTCGCTAGGGTTGTTCGATATGGGAGCGGGGCTCCAGGTGGATGAGGATCCGCGCTGGCCCGTAGCGCTCCTGCAAGAGGCGTTCAACTTCCTCAGTGAGGCGGTGGGCGGACTCGATATCCTGCGGCTCCACCACCAGGTGCATCTCGATAAAGACCATTTCCCCGGGGATGCCGCGGGAAGTGATGTCATGGCAGTCGAGCACGCCTGGCACGCTCAGGATCAGATCCCGCAGGGCCTCAGAGGGGATCGCCACCCGGTCGGTGAGGTAGGGAAGATTCTCCTGCAGCACTTCCCAGCCGCTTCGGAGCACCAGCAGCGCCACCGGCAAAGCCAGGGCTTGATCCAGCCAAGGGATCCCCCAGTAATGCACGCCGGCCAACCCCAGCAACACCGTCAGCGTTACCCCAACGTCGCTGAGGGTATGGCGCGCATCGGCCAACAGCAGCGAGCTGGACAGAGCTTTGCCCCAGCGGTGCTCGTAGAGGGTGACAAAGACATTAATGCCCAGCACGCCCACCATCATCCCCAAGGTCAGCTCATCGATCTGCAGGTGGGGCTGGGGCTCCCAAAACCGCTCCACGGCTGTGCGCAGGATCTCCAGGCTGGCCATCCCCAAAAAGGCGGCGATCCCCAGCGCTCCAATGGCTTCAAACTTGCGATGGCCGTAGGGATGGTCGTCATCGGGCTCTGGCGAAGAAAAGCGCACGGCCACCAAGCCCAAAATGTTGCTGGCGCTGTCGGTGGAGCTGTGCAGGGCATCGGCAATTAGGCTTAGGGATCCCGTCGTCAGCCCCAGGATTAACTTGATCAGAAACACCAGGACATTTAGCCCTAGCGTGACGTACAGCACCCTCTGCACTTGGCGCTGACGGCGGCTGGCTATGGCAGCAGAATCCAGAAAGCTCACTGCAGCTCGAGCGGGGATCCACAGATATCCTGCTTTATTCTGTCACCGACCTCAATAGGGGTAAGGGAGGGTACCCTAAAAGCAAGCTGCTAAGGCTTAGTCAAGTGGCCGCCGATTGGGGAGCGAACTCTGAGTATGCACGTTGCTGTGGTAGGCGCTGGCTATGTGGGCCTGGTAACAGGGGCTTGCCTGGCTCACCTAGGAAATAGCGTTATCTGTGTGGACAACAACTCCGCCAAGATTGAAGGGCTGCAGCGGGGTCGCCTGCCCATCTACGAGCCCGGCCTGGAAGAGCTGGTGCGGGAGGGAACTGCGGCGGGTCGGCTGCACTTTAGCACCGATCTGGGCTCTGGGATCCAGGCCAGCGAGGTGGTGTTTATTGCCGTGGGCACCCCGGCCCTGCCCAGCGGGGATCCCGATCTGCGCTATGTGGAAGCGGTGGCGCGGGAAATTGGCCAGCATCTGGACGAGCACTATCGAGTCATTGTCAACAAATCCACTGTGCCCATTGGCTCTGGGGACTGGGTGCGCATGCTCATTTTGGACGGGGCCGCCGAAGCCGCCAAGCAGCGGCTGAGCAGCCGAGAAGTGGGGAGAGATCCAGAGGCCAGATCCCTGACCTTGGAGCTCTCGCCTTGGACGCCGCAGTTTGACGTGGTGAGCAACCCCGAGTTCCTACGGGAGGGCAGTGCCATCCAAGATACCTTCTACCCGGATCGCATTGTGATTGGCTCCAACAGCCCCCGCGCCATTGAAATCATGCGGCAGCTGTATGAACCCATCCTCAACCGCCAGCAGGGCCTGCAAGGGGATCCCGTGCCTTTGCTGGTGACCGACCTGGCTTCTGCCGAAATGATCAAGTATGCCGCCAACGCCTTCCTGGCCACCAAGATTAGCTTTATCAACGAAATGGCCAACATCTGCGAGCGCACCGGTGCCGACATAACCCAGGTGGCGGAAGGGATCGGCCTAGATAGGCGCATTGGCCGCGCCTTTCTCAACGCCGGCATAGGGTGGGGCGGAAGCTGCTTCCCCAAAGATCTGGCGGCTCTTATCCAAACCGCTGCTGACTATGGCTATGAGGCCAAGCTGTTGCAGGCCACGGTGGAGGTTAACCGAGAACAGCGGCAGCGCCTGGTGGAAAAGCTGCAGCAGGCCCTCAAGGTGCTCAAGGGTAAAACCGTTGGCCTTTTGGGCCTCACGTTTAAACCCCACACCGACGACCTGCGGGATGCCCCTTCCCTGACTTTGATCGAACAACTCCACCGTCTGGGGGCCAAGGTCAAGGCATATGATCCGATTGTATCCGCCTCGGGGATGCGGGAGGGGCTAGCCCATGTGGTGGTGGAAACGGATGTGTTTCGGCTGGCCCAGGACTGCGATGCCCTGGTGTTGGTGACGGAGTGGCCGGAGTTTTTGTCGCTGGATTACCGACGGATTGCAGAGCTAATGCGGCGGCCCTTGCTCATCGATGGCCGTAACTGTCTGGATCGGGAGGCGGTGCGGCAGGCGGGCATAACCCTCATTGGAGTGGGCTGGTAGGTGCTGGGGAAATCAGGGGAAATCATGAAGATCCTGGTTACGGGTGGCCTCGGATTTATCGGATCCCACTTGGTAACCCGCCTTCTGCAAGAAGGCCACTGGGTCATTTGCCTGGACAATGGCTCCACAGGCCGGCAGCTGAATGTCCAGGCCCATCTGGACAACCCCGCCTTTCAGCTCATCTGGCACGACGTGGCGGATCCCTTGCCGCCCGCTTTGGCAGAGGCTGGGATCCAGCAGATCTACCACCTGGCCTGCCCCGCTTCCCCCCCCCACTACCAAGCGGATCCCATCCGCACCATCCGCACCAGCGTCTGGGGCACCTATCACCTGCTGCAACTGGCCCAGAAAACAGGGGCTAGGTTCCTGCTGGCCTCCACCTCAGAAGTGTACGGGGATCCCCAAGTGCATCCCCAACCGGAAGACTACTGGGGCCACGTCAACCCCATCGGCCCGCGGGCCTGCTACGACGAATCCAAGCGCTTGGCGGAAACCCTCACCTTCGACTGGCAGCGGCAATACCAAACGGAGATCCGGGTGGCCCGCATCTTCAACACCTACGGCCCCGCCATGCGGGAGGACGATGGCCGCGTGGTGAGCAACTTTATCGTCCAGGCCCTGCGCGGGGATCCCCTGACGGTCTATGGGGATGGATCCCAGACCCGCAGCTTTTGCTACATCTCCGACCTGGTGGAAGGCTTGATCCGGCTGATGAACAGCCCCTACCCCGGACCCTTTAACTTGGGCAACCCAGAGGAGTTCACGATCCTGGAGCTGGCCCAGCAGGTGCTCGCCCTCACCGGCAGCCCTTCTCCCATCGTTTACCGGCCTCTGCCGACGGACGATCCCAGACAACGGCAGCCGGATATTGGCAAAGCCCGCGCCCTCTTGGGTTGGGAGCCT
This sequence comes from Thermostichus sp. OS-CIW-29, assembly GCF_054058195.1. Classification (NCBI taxonomy): domain Bacteria; kingdom Bacillati; phylum Cyanobacteriota; class Cyanophyceae; order Thermostichales; family Thermostichaceae; genus Thermostichus; species Thermostichus sp. OS-CIW-29. The sequence goes on along the minus strand of NZ_JBSSAB010000030.1, from coordinate 7,651 downwards.
CGGATCCCGCTGCAAGTTGGGCTGCAACAGACCATCCCTTACTTTCGTCAGCGGCTGGGGCTGGACTAATCATCAGGTGCTCCCGACAACCCCAACCCGTTTGAGAACCATTTTCGCCTCAGCTCGATTGACCTGGGTGAATGGCTGCCAGCGGCTCCAGTTGGCGGGCTTGCTGTTGTAGCCGACTCACCAACTGCCGACATACCACTTCGCACAGCTCAAAGCACATGGGATCCGCAATTTGGTAATAAACACTCACCCCCTTGGGCTGACGGCTGACGATCCCTGCCTGGGTCAGGATCTTGAGGTGCTTGGAAACATTGGCCTGGCCCATACCCGTAGCTTCCAAGATTTGGGTGACGTTCTTGGGCCCCGAGCGCAACTGACACAGGATCTGCAGGCGGCTGGGTTCCGCCAAAACCTTGAAGTACTCTGCCACGCTGTCGAGAACCTGCGGCGTCAGGATCGTGCGACACTCATTCACATCCGCTCTGCTCACCGGCTTTTCCCCAATCAACAAACCTGCTTGCGCCGTTCGTCAACTTGATTTTAATTTTAACACTAGATAGTTATATAGTGTTCCTAGAAAGTCCAAGTTCACGTCGGGCTTTCGATACCAGACAGGAGGGCACTATGCTATTTCGCCAACTGTTCGACGCAGAAACAAGCACCTACACCTATTTAATCGCGGATCCGGCAACCCGCGAGGCCGCGCTGGTGGATCCGGTACTGGAGCAGGTGGAGCGGGATTTGAAGTTGATTCGGGAATTGGGTCTAACCTTGAAGTACTGCCTGGAAACCCACGTTCACGCCGATCACATCACGGGAACCGGGAAGCTGCGGGAACTGACCGGTTGCCAAGGGGTGGTGCCAGTACAGGCCAAGGCTCAATGTGCAGATCGTTTCATCGGTCATGGGGAAACGCTGCAAGTGGGATCCGTCGTCATTGAAGCCATCGCTACCCTGGGCCACACCGACAGCCACATGACCTACCGCGTGAATGGGGATCGCGTCCTGACCGGAGATGCCCTGCTGATCCGCGGCTGTGGGCGCACGGATTTCCAAAGCGGGGATCCCGGCCTGATGTACGACCATGTTACCCAGCACTTGTTTACGCTGCCCGATGAGACGCTGGTCTATCCCGGCCACGACTATCGCGGGCACACCGTCTCCACCATTGGCGAGGAGAAGCGCTGGAACCCGCGCTTTGTGGATCCGGAAACGGGCAACCTGCGTTCCCGTGAGAGCTTCATTGCCCTGATGAACAGCCTCAACCTGCCCCAGCCCAAGAAGATCCAGGAAGCGGTGCCGGCCAACGAGCAGTGCGGCCAAGTGGCAGCAGCGGTTTAATTCCTTCTGGGCAGCGAGGTGCAGGGTAAGCCCCCGCCGGCTGGGGAGCCCATGTGAAACTCCGATGGTGAGGGCCCGCTGCTCTGGGTAACCTTCTCTCAATTGGCTTGCCAGAAATGGAGAGTTTGAGCGTGGATCGAGAAAGTCTCTATGAGAGCGATTTCTACGCTTGGATCCAGCAACAAGCTCAATTTCTGCGGGATCGGGCCTGGGAGAAGCTGGATCTGCCCAATTTAGTCGAGGAGATTGAATCGTTGGGCAGGCAACAGCGGCAGGAACTGCGAAACCGACTTGCAGTTTTGGTTGGGCATCTCCTCAAGTGGGAGTACCAGCCAGAGGGGAGATCCGCAAGCTGGCTCCTCACCCTCCAGCTGCAGCGGCAGGAAGTTCTGGAGCTTCTTGAAGAAAGCCCAAGTCTCAAGCCCTATTTGCCAGAGGCCATCTCCAAGTCTTACTTGGGAGCGCTGAAGCTGGCCCTGGAGGAGACCAAGCTGCGCAGAAAGATTTTCCCCAAAGCCTGCCCTTATTCCTCAGAGCAAATCCTGGATAGCCGGTTTTACCCCGGTGAGCCCAGTCATTTGCTTGAGGAGGGGGATTAATCCCAAAAATCGCTGCATTTTGCATTTTAGACAACGCTAGAAGCAAGGAGACAACCATGACCGTAACCCAACAAAACCCTATCCCTTCCGCTTCGCAAGAACGGGATCCCCGTCTCAAGGAGATCGATGCCCTGACCTTAAAACAGTGGCTGGATCAGGGGCGAGTCCAGCTCATTGATGTGCGGGAGCCGGGAGAATATGCCGATGAGCGGATCCCGGGGGCCATCAACATGCCCCTATCTACCTTTGACCCGGCCAAAGTGCCTGCTTCCACGCCAGAGAAGCCGGTGGTGTTGCACTGCCGCATGGGCAGCCGCTCCATCCGCGCCGGTTGTCAGTTGCTAGACCGCGGTTGGCCGGAGGTGATTAGCCTTAAGAGAGGGATCGAGGCTTGGAAAGCGGCCAAGCTGCCCGTTACCCGCACCCAAAATGCGCCCATCTCCATCATGCGGCAGGTGCAGATTGCGGCGGGATCCCTGGTGCTCACCGGAACCCTTCTGGGGGCCTTTGTCAACCCCTGGTGGCTGCTGCTGAGTGGCTTTGTGGGCGCTGGGCTGGTGTTTGCGGGTGTAACCAACACCTGTGGTCTGGCGCTGCTTTTGGCCCGCATGCCCTGGAACCGAGGTCAGGCCCTATGAGCGGGATCCCTTCTGCTTCCTCTTCGGGGCAAGGGATCCTGGCGCGGTACCTGCCCTTTGCTAAGGAGTCCCTTTGGGTCTTCCACTATCAGCGATCGGATTTGCCGGGAGATCTGATCGCCGGCCTTGTGGTGGCCATTCTGTTGGTGCCCCAGAGCATGGCCTATGCCCTGTTGGCCGGGTTGCCCCCCCAAGTGGGCCTGTACGCCAGTATTTTGCCGGTGATCGTCTATGGACTACTGGGATCCAGCCGCGCCTTGGCGGTAGGGCCGGTGGCCATCATCTCCCTCTTGGTGGCGGCAGGGTTAGAGCCGCTGGCCGGTCGCGTCAGCGGGACGGAGTCCTTGCCGGGCAGCCCGGAGTATGGACAGTTGGCTTTGGGGCTGGCCTTGGAGGTGGGTCTGGTCCAGGGGGCCATGGGGTTGTTGCGGCTGGGGTTTTTGGCCAATTTCTTAAGCCACACGGTGGTGACTGCCTTTGGCAGCGCGGCGGCCTTGATCATCGGCTTCAGCCAGCTCCGCCACCTCCTGGGGGTCAAGATCGCCAATACGGAGTCCTTCTTGCTGTTGGTGCAGCGGCTGTGGCAAAGCCTGGACAAGGTGAACTGGGCAACCTTTGGCCTAGGGCTGCTGGCCGTATCCCTGCTGGTGTACGCTCAGCGAAAGTTGCCCCACCAACTGCGGCGTTGGGGTGTGCCTCCAGGTTGGGCCTTGATTTTGACCAAGGGGGCACCGCTAGCGGCTGTGCTCGTGACCAGCCTGTTGGTCTGGGGCCTAAACCTCTCGGAGAGGGCAGGGGTATCCGTTGTTGGCTCCATTCCTTCCGGGTTGCCCCCCTTGGGCTTTCCCTCGTTGAGCTGGGGACAGTGGACAGCGCTTCTGCCCACCGCCTTGGCCATTAGCTTGGTGGGCTTCACGGAGAGCTATGCCGTGGGGCAGTCCTTGGCCAGCCAGCGGCGGCAGAAGGTGGATCCCAACCAAGATCTAGTGGCTTTGGGGGCAGCCAACTTGGCAGCAGCCTGCAGTGGCGGCTATCCGGTAACGGGCGGCATTAGCCGGTCGGTGGTGAACTTTCAAGCGGGAGCCAACAGCGGCCTGGCCTCCCTAATCACCGGCCTGTTGGTGGCTTTGACGGTCATCTGGCTGATGCCCCTGTTCACCTTCTTGCCCCAGACCACCCTGGCGGCCATTGTTCTGGTGGCGGTGCTGGCCCTGGTGGATTTTCACCCCCTGCTGCAAAGCTGGCGCTACGACCGTGGCGATGCCCTGGTTTGGTTGGTAACCTTTGCCAGTGTGCTGGGGATCGGAGTGGAGCAGGGGATCGGAATAGGGGTGTTAGTCTCCATCCTGCTCTTTCTTTGGCGGGCTAGCCGTCCTCACATTGCCATCGTGGGTCAGGTGCCCGGTACGGAGCACTACCGCAACGTGCAGCGCCATGAGGTGATTACCGATCCCCGTATCTTGGCAGTGCGGGTGGACGAGAGCCTGTTTTTTGCCAACGCAGCCTACTTGCAGGAGTATCTGCTGCGAGAGGTGGCGGCGCGACCCACAGTGGAGCAGGTGCTGCTCGTTGCCAGCGCCATCAACTTCATCGACGGCAGCGCCCTGGAGGTGTTGCTCCAGTTGGTGGAAAGACTAAGGCAAGCAGGGGTGGGCTTTGCCATGGCCGAGGTGAAGGGGCCGGTAATGGATCGCCTCCAAAAGGCTGGGTTTGTGGAGAAAGTGGGCGCTGAGCGCTTCTTCCTCTCCACTCACCAGGCGATGCAAGCCCTCGGATCCCAGCAGAGCCTCAGTCAGGTGTCATCTTCCTGATCAGCACAAGGGGGGTTTGTTCAGCGGCATTGCCGGCCGGGTTCTTGCCCAGGGCTTGCTCCACCAGCTCCCGCTCTACGCCGGGGCTGGCTGCCAGGATCTTGACCTGCCCCAGATCGTTGGCATCCACGATGGCCACTTCGTAGCCCGTCTGCCGATGCAGATCCCCCACCAACTTGGCCGGATCCCGCGGCCCCAGCACAATGAACTGGTCGTAGGGAGGCAAAGTGCCAGTAACGTCGTCGATGAGATCGGCCTGCTCCCCCGCCAGGGCATAAAAGACCCCAGAGATCCCCAGCAGTTTGGCCAGGGATCCCACCACAAAAGCCCACACCACCCGCCAGGCCCCGGAGCAGTCGATCAAAGTCTGCATCCCGTAGCAGCTTGAAAGACTGGTCTTGGAGGGGAAGAAGTAGCACAGGGTGCGGGCGAGCCAGCCGGGTTGGACTTGGAGAGGATGGCGGAAGTTGCCCTGCACAATGGCCACGGCACTCTCGGAAATAGCCACCACATCCCCAGGCTGGACGTGAGGGCTCACGTACCGCTGCAGCACCTCGGCCAAGTCATCGCTGGGGGTCAGTAGGTGGGTGGGAACGGCGGCCCAAAGGAGGGATCCCTGCTGCTGCCAGTTCAGCTCCGGCAAGGGATCCACCTCTTGCAACGGCAGGATGAGGTGGCTGGTCTTGAGGGTGCGCCGCTGCCGCCCGTACTGAATGTAGTCCAGCTGGAGCCAGGCCGAGCGCAGATCCGCTAGCCCTTTCCCCTTCAGCTCGATCTCGACTTCTAGGCCAGTCTGGCTCTGGGGGGTGAGGATATAAGCCTGCCAGTAGTTGTCTTGCCGGGGGGGAAGATCCGGATGGCGAGAGCGCAGGCGTAGGCGGGTGTCAATGCCTTCTAGGGATCCGGCGCTGAGCAAATGCAGTCGCGGCTCCACCTGGGCCAAGGTGACCTCAAAGAGGGGGTTGAGGTTGCGAGCCACAAACTCCGCTTGAATGACCCAGTGCTCGGGGGTGTGGCGGCCTATGCCCCAGCCCTTGGGTTCCACCACCAGCTGGTCAGCGGGGCGGGTCTTGAGCCAGTAGAGCAAGCTGCCCAAACTCAGCAGCAACCCGGCCACTACCTGAGCCCAGCCCCAGGGATCCCACAGCCAACGCCAAGCCCCCCATAGGCTGAGTCCTACCCCGGCCAGCACTGTGGCCAATACGCCACGATTCACCATGCTGCTACTTGTTGCCATTGGGATCCCACTCCTCCAAGTCCTTAAACCCTGCTAAAGTCTGCCCCTTTGTCCACCACAACACCCTAGACTACGGGTACGCTCTAGCTCTTCTCCTGAACCCTAGCCATCCTACCGGGAAACCGAAGCAGGCCGTAGCGGGATCCCTACCTAATTTTTAGTCTCAAACAGTTAGCTTACAAATAGATTTCATTTCAGGCTTTTCAGAACACTCTGGGAGTTTCCTATGGCGCACAAACAGCAATTCAAAAGTTTTGCCGACATGATTCAGGGATCCAAAACCCCGATCCTGGTGGATTTTTATGCTTCCTGGTGCGGCCCTTGTCAGGTTATGGCGCAAGTGTTGGAGCAGGTAAAACCTCAGGTGGGGGATGCGGTTACTTTTGTGAAGGTTGACACCGAAAAGTACCCAACCATCGCTGCTCGCTGGGGCATTCAAGCGGTGCCAACGCTGATCCTCTTCAAAGATGGGAAGCCGATTGACCGCATTGAGGGGCTGTTGCAGCCGCGGGCCCTGTTGGAGCGGTTGCGGGCGCAGGTTAACTAAACCTGTAAGCTAGGTGAACTTTTCTGGATCCCCCGTGCAACTGCCGCTTCTGCAGGTTCACCTGCCGGGTGAAGTGCCCTACCGCACTGCCTGGGCTTGGCAGCAGGCAAGACTGGCCCATATGATCCGGGATCCCCAGTTGCCGGACGGATTACTGCTGCTCACCCATCCTGCGGTTTACACCTTGGGGGCAGGAGCCGATCCCAAGTTTCTCAAGAGCCTTTCTCAGCCGATAGGATCCCCGGCTATCCACCCGGAATCTCCTTCTGAACAAGAGCCGGAAATCCTACGGGTGGAGCGCGGCGGCGAAGTGACCTACCATGGGCCGGGGCAGTGGGTGGGCTATGCGATGCTGAACCTAAAGCGCCACCGCCCAGATCTCCACGAGTACCTACGCCAGCTAGAAGAGGTGGTCATCCAGACCTTGGCCCACTTCGGCCTACAGGGGGAGCGGATCCCTGGCTTGACAGGAGTTTGGGTGCAGGGCCGCAAAGTGGCGGCCATCGGCATCAAGGTCTCCCGCTGGGTGACCTACCACGGCTTTGCCCTCAACGTCTGCCCGGATCTAGCTGCCTTCGAGGCCATCGTGCCCTGTGGGATCCCTGATCGCCCGGTGGGATCCCTGGTGCACTTTTGTCCGGAGGTAACGATGGCTGCCGTAGCTCCGGTGCTGGTGGAGTCGTTCTGTCAGGTCTTTGGGCTGCAGGCTCAGGCAGTTTCCCTGGCCGAGTGGTTGGGAGAGCCTCGGCTTTCTGACAAGTTGCTGGGAGAATCAACCGCTCAGACGCCTAAGCGCAAGTGAGGGGAAAGACCAGACAGGTTACCCAACTTCGAGGTGGCCCTAGGTTTAATCCAAGGGCGGCTACTCCACCCCCAACTGGCGCAGCAGTTGCTGCAGGATGGCCTGGTTGGCAAAGTTGCCACTCTTGGAGAAGAGAGCCAACGCCTGGCGAAAGTCGGCCATCGCCGCTTCTCGATCCCCCAACTGAAGATAGGCCACCCCGCGGCTAAAGTAGGCTTCTGGGATCCCTGCATTCAACTGAATGGCCCGCTCCGCATCGGCCAGAGCTTCTTCCGGCTGGCGCAACTGGTTGTAGACGTAGCTGCGGTTCACATAGGCCGGCGCATAGCTGGGATCCAACTGCACCGCCCGATCCAGATCCGACAGGGCAGCCACGGGATCCCCCCGCAGCAACTTGAGGGATCCCTGCCAGTTGAACTCGGAAGCGGTGTTTGGGGCCGAGGTCTTCTCAGGAGGAGGTGGGAAGGCAGGCAAAGAGATGGCAGGGGCAGGAGCGAGGAATGCTGCCAAGAAACCTATCAGAGCTATCCTTCCCCATCGACACTTGATTGTGCTCCGCACCGCTAATGACGTCCTGATACATTTACGCTGAACACTGCTGAACATCACTGTTCAACTATGCAGCGATAGCATTCTGTTTGTTTCCATTCGCGTTAGCGGGACGGAG